>JAKSCW010000002.1 GCA_022360375.1 Balneolales bacterium | reverse complement strand
TTCCAGTCATTAAAAAGTCCTAGATATACTTCTGATAATGAAAGCGAATTGGAGTTATTTTTAACGATATAGTTTAGAAGAATACTATTTGAAGTAGACGTTTGATCAAATGCATAAGTGTTTAAAGTAATTTCAACATTCGGGATGTTACTTTCAGGTTTTGAAGTAAAAACTGCAGTTCCATCAGCGTCAGAAATACTCCCCGGACTTTCAACATTATAGAATTCCAAAGGTCTGAAATCCTGGTCATAAGGTTGCCCCTCCAATGCCCTCACATTATTAATTACTGTATTATTTGCGGCCATTATAATTCCGCCTTCATAGAGTAAGTTCGCACGGAAAAAATTGGCGGTTTGATGATCAGGCACAAATCCAATACCCCCCGATGCATTTAATGGATCGTAAAAACCAATATTCCCATTTCCGGAAAATGACATTGCTAAGTTATTAGCACTTGATACGCTAAATAAGAGGCGATCGTAAACCAGAATACGTGACGTGCTGTAATCAATCCCCGGGTCTTCAGTTTCGATTAAGATATCACCTGTTAGAGAGTCAAGAAGTGCTTCATTCAAAAATATTGGAACCTCAACCGTTGTTTCTGCCCCGGTTTCCAGAATCCCAATATCAAAGGTACTCTCAGGAATTATTATTTCGCCGGATTGGCTTGAAATTGTAATACTCAAATCTTCGGTAGTGCCGCCACTATTTGAGAACGTGATTTGCATTACCCCTTGTTCATTAATGCCTAAGCTTCCCCCACTTTCATCAACGTATCGTTCTTCCAGTACAAAGATATTTGGAAATAGAGGGCCTACCGCACGTGCTGCATCAATCCGCCCGGCACCTAGTTTATTGGCAAATGAAGGAGGATTTTGAGCCTCAATAGATATGGAGGTGTTCTTTATTTGATTTACAATTTGCTCAGGAGTGAGCGCAGGATCATTTGCTTTTACAAGGGCTGCCAGTCCTGATACCACCGGAGCAGCCATTGAAGTACCATTGAAAGTAGCATAACCTGTTGTAGAAGTTCCTACAGAACTTCTGATGGTACCAGAAGCAAAAACGTCTACATATTCCCCGAAGTTTGAATAATTGGCAATAGAACTACCATTCGCTAATGCACCAACAGCTAATACATTTTCAAATGCAGCTGGGAATGATTCAGTATCCGTTGCATCATTACCTGCTGATGCTATGACTAATGCACCTGAAGCTCTTGCCAAATTAACCACTTCTTCTCCAAAACTGGAAATGCCTCCACCTCCCCAACTGCAATTAATGATATCAGCTCCATTTATCACAGAATAAAGAATACCCTCATATCCGGCACCTATTTGCCTTGATTCATCAACACCGGTAGAAGGATCATCCTGGATGCCCCCTGCTTTTACAGCCATAAAGCGGGCATTAAGACCAGCACCTGCTAAACCTAATTCATTGTCGTGGATTGCTGTTGAAATTCCTGCAACATGTGTACCATGAGGGCTAAAGGTTCCAAAGGGATTATTGTCTTCAATTATACTCCCATCCGGAGCCTGATCGAAAAAATCCCATCCTAAATAGTCATCAATATATCCATTTCCATCATCGTCAAGGCCATTATTCGGAATCTCGCCTTCATTTAACCAGTGTTTTTCGTCCAGATCTTCATGCCCATAGTTAACACCACTATCAACAATTGAAATGATTACGTCAGAAGAATTTGAAACCAAATCCCAGGCCTCATTAAAATTGTGAAAGGAAACGAAGTCATTTTGAATAGGATCGTTGGTAACCAGTTCCGTCATGTACAGGAACCGTGGCTCAGCGTATTCAATTTCGGGTAGCTCTGAAATAAGCCGGGCCAATTCAAGAGCGTCAACATTTGAATTGAAAGTTGCTTTGTGCACATTTCTTAATCCCTGGAAGTCAGGAATAACGGCTACTTTCCCTTTCGCTTGAATTACAGAAGTGAGTCTGTTCTCAAATTCTGGTTTCCAAATCGCGTCTTTAACCTCTATGTTGTGTAGATAAAAAATTTCGGGTAAACGAGCTGCTTTAGCTTTGAAGTTGAAAGCTGTTTCTTCACTTCTGAATTTGATGATTAATTCGTTATCCATATACTCAGCCGGATTCTGTTGAGCAGATATTGGCAGTGAAAAAAGAAAAATAATGGATACAGAAAAAAGATATTTCAAACCTTCTTTAACCATGGCTTTATGCATTGAAATTTACTCTAAACTATAATTAATAGCGTTTTGTCACAAATACAGAATCACTTTAATTCCATAGTTCCAATTAAACGGATAGCTGCTATTGACTTAGGAACGAACTCATTCCATGTGGTTATTGTGGACATTTATTCAGATCGAAGTTTTCGAAGAATAGATGATCTGAAAGAAATGGTAGAGCTGGCAAAAGGGGGAGTAGGCAAACAACTGGCAGATGATGCCTTTGAACGGGGTATTGCAGCTCTTAAAAAGATTAAGGTATTGTGCGATAGTTATGAAGTTGAAAAAATTCTGGCATATGCTACCAGCGCAATCCGGGAAGCTGAAAATGGAGGGGATTTCATTCAGAGAAGCATCGATGAGGTGGGAATTAAAATCCATGCAATTCCTGGTTCAATGGAAGCAGAATTGATTGGGTATGCAGTTCAGCATGGAATAAAATTGGGGGAAGAACCAAGCTTACTGGTAGATATTGGAGGTGGTAGTGTCGAATTCATCATTGCCAATAAAAATGAGTTCAAATTTTTAACAAGTTTGAAGATTGGTGTTTCCAGGATGGCAGATATTTTTCAACCAGCAGAACCAATATCTGCAAAAGACATAGAACGGCTGGAGAAACATTATACATCTGAGCTGAAAGAAGTGGGTGAGGCCCTGGGAAAATACCCAACCCAGACCATTATTGGCTCATCCGGTACTATGCAAACTATTGCATTGATGATCGCAGCAAGAAGGGGACAACCTTCGGATATAATGTTGAACGAACTGGCATTTTCCGAAGAGGAGTTTTTTGACTTTGAACAGATGTTCTTAAAACTCAATCCAGGCCAAAGACGTAAAGTTCCGGGAATGGACGAACGAAGAATTTCTTTCATTAATACGGGAGTGGTATTGGTTGGTTTTTTGCTTCGCAAGTTTGGTATGAAAGAAATCAAAATATCGACTTCAGCACTCCGCGAGGGAATAATTATTCGCTATTTAAAGAAAGATTTAGGAGAAATTCCCAGTAAAGTTGAATTCAGTGATCCCAGGCGTCGCAGTGTTTTTGAACTGGCGCGAAAATGCAATTGGCATGAAGTTCATTCCAGGCATGTAACAAAAATTGCGCTGATCTTATTTGATTCGTTACAGGCGGATTTGAACTTGAATAGTAAAGATCGCGAACTCCTGGAATATGCTGCTCTGCTACACGACATAGGATATCATATCGCTCATACCGCGCATCATAAACATGCTTTATACCTGATTAGAAACGCCAGTTTAAAAGGGTTTACTCAAAATGAGATTGAAGTGATGGCACATGTAGCACGTTACCATCGAAGATCTACCCCCAAAAAAAGACACACTGAATTTTCGGAACTAACGGAATTCATTAAAAGCAGAATAAAAAGGCTCTCAGCGATTCTTAGGGTGGCAGACGGACTGGACCGTAGCCATTACCAGAATGTTCAAAATCTGAATGTTGAAGTGACCGACACAACAATCGACATCCAGATTCAAACGATTGATGAACCCAATCTCGAAATCTGGGGAGCAATGCGAAAATCTTTATTGTTAACGGAAGTATCTAAAAAAGAAGTGATAGTCAGACGGGTAAACAGATATGGAAGTTAGTTTTTATTCAGGTTGTCATGAGCTCTTTTGAGCTCATCAGGGAGTTGCCCTGTATTCCTAAGATATTCAATGAGTTTTTCCTGGAATATAACCTGAGCTTTTAAACCAGCTCTATGACCAAGGTAGGCACCAGCAAAGGTTCCAAGTAAGCAAGTGAAAGCAAAAAGTGATTGCAGGCCGGGAGTGAAACCTGCGTCATACATAAAAATCCAAAGAACTGGAAAGCCACTTGTTAGAACAGCAAATAAATATGGTGTTATACTTGAACCTTCTAAACGTCGCATAAATCTTCGGCTTATTACGAATACGATATTCATATAGACAAGGGTATAACCCAGAAGAAAGGCAGTACCAACCCAGCCTGGGTCTGCAATCTTAAAAAGAAGTTCGGAAGTGAATAAAGTAAAAGTACTTGAGATAATGAAAATACCTGAAGCATAGACCAAAAAACGAGGAATATTATCCAATAGTAAAGTCCTTAAGGTTAGATTTGTATTTGAACTAGCGAAGCCACTCTTCGGGGTTCAGGTTGGTTGAATTTTTGCGAACCATAAAAAACAAGGATTCCCCAAGTTCCGAGCTCTGAGTACCGGAAAGCCCGATTATTTGGCCGGCTTTCAAAATGGAATTTTTTTGAACATTGATTTGACTAAGATTTCCATACGCAGTTCGATAAGAACCATGGCTTACAAAAACTACATTTCCATATCCATTCATTGGAACAATATTAAAAACATACCCATCTGCAATTGCCCGTACTTCTGAATTTGCATCTGCTACAATGGTTATTCCGGGATGGGGGGTTTGCGTACCTGTTAATGGATTTCGGGTAACTCCAAATTTTTTGGAAACGGTAGTGCTGTTAACAGGCCAGTCTAACCCTCCTTTCGATGCGGCAAATGTTTGTTCATAAGCGGCCAGGGTTTCATCAGAAACAAACGAAGTAACAATAGGAGTGGAGTATTTTGCTACCTCTTCAGCACGACGTGCGGCATCGGCTATGTTCCTTGCGGCTGCAAGGGCCTGGAGCCGTTCATTTTCGAGTTTGCGAAGTTCATCTTCTTCTTCAATTAAGGCTGCAAAATTTGTTTCCAGATTTTCCTGTTCCTGTCGGGTTCTGTTTAGCTCGATAGCCAGGGTAGCACTTTCCGCGCGGATTTTTTCAATATTGCCACGCTGCTGAACTTGTTGGTTGTTTAATTCGCCCTTCTCATCTCTGATTTCATCAAGAATAAGTTCATTTCTTTCATGGATTTGCTCCAAATCTTCCGTTATTTCTACTAACTCAATTTGCCGTACACGTATTTGATCTGCCTGTTTTTCTTTTTGTTCCTCCAGCTTTTGTAAATAATAAGAACGAATGAGCATTTGGTTGATGGATCTGGAAGTTACGATCAATTCGAGATTAGTGGTTCGTCCATTTTTATAAGTATACAGAAGGATGTCCTTATAGTTTTCTATAAGTTGGGTTAGCTCTTTATCTCTCAATTCTATTTCCGCTTCGGTAAGTTTTATTTCCTCCTGAATTTGCCCCTGCTCTGTTTCAAGAGAACCAATTTTGTCATCCTGCAGAGCGATTAAACTATTTAAGTTTTCAAACTGGCGATACAATTCCTCATAACGGTTTTCTGTAACCCGGATGCGATCCTGGTAACTTTTAATCCTTGCATCAAGTACGTTTATCTCGGCCCGTGTATTCAGTTGACGATCTAATATCTCTTGCCTTTTTTCTTCATAAGTTTGTGCAAAAGCAGTACTAGAGAAACCGATCCAAAAGAACATCGAAACTATTAAAACGAATCTTTTCATAGCCGTTCAATGGTAATGTTTTCAGGAATATCGAGTGTTAAATTAAGTCGATCGGGGTTGGTTTCCAGTGAGCGAATCTGGAAAATAACCTGGGAATTTTGATCACGACTTAATATGGTGATTTTTCTGGGTAAAGTGTAGTCTTTCAGTTTCCCATAATCTTCGTAAATAATAGAAGAATAAGGCAAACCTGCTGACCATGGCTGTGTGATTTTGGTGATTAGTCCATCTTTCTTGCTAATGTTGGCTCCTCCGTTCGTAGTTAGCCGGATCAGGTAATCAGTTTCTGACTCGTATAATTCCAGGGCAGTATCATTAGTGATTTTGAAATTCAGCAGATCGATAAGGTTAACCGAAGCAAGTTCGTTTAAAGCAGTTAATCTGCCATCATTCACTGATATTTTTTGGGCTATTTTGTCCACCTTGAAGTACATGAGTATTGAATCCTGGTCAACTAACATCGCACCTCCCTCTATACCAAGACGGTTTTTTATTGTTAATAAACTTAACGTAGTATCGGATTCAAAATCGATACTTACACGATCACTGTTTCCTGGTTCGCTTACTATGGCTCTACCACTACCTTTAATAGCGAGAATTTCATCCTCATAGTTTGGCAGCGATTGAATGACCTCTTCTAAGGGGGTATTGGATGGAACAAAATTGGTATCTATGACAGGAGCCGTAGTTCTACAGGCAGCAAACAGTAAAAGTAAAGCAACGAAGCAGGTAAGTCTCAAATCTAGATTTTTTCGTTAAGATGAGTTCTTGTAGCGTCTAGCTCAAGCGCTTGTTTCCAATATTTTTTGGCTTCGTCCATATTCCCTAGTTTTTCATATACATCACCAAGATGTTCCAATACCTCGGCACTGGCCTCGCCGGTATCAATCGAAGCCCGGATAAAACGCCGGGCCCGGTCGTAATCCCCTAATTTGAAGTATACCCAACCAACGGTATCGAGATAAGCAGCATTTTCAGCATCAAGTTCAATGGCTTTCAGGGCCAATTCTTTAGCACGCTCCAGGTTTTCTTCCCTTAGCGAAAGATTATACGCGTAGTTATTCATTGCGTTATGGTTTTCAGGATCATAACGAAGTGCCAATTCATACACCCGATCGGATTCTTCATAATTTTCCAAACTTGATTGGGCATCACCCAAGGCCCCGAATACGATTGATTTAAATGGTCGGCGCGCCGGGGATCTTGACGCCCGTTCTAACCAGGTTACTGCGTTTTCGTGTTCATCCTTTAAAAGAAAAGCAGTTCCTATAAAAAATTGGATGAACGCATCTTCGGGAATAAAAATATCCGCTTC
>JAKSCW010000003.1 GCA_022360375.1 Balneolales bacterium | reverse complement strand
TCTTGTAATCCCATTGGATAGTACGAGATTTTTCTATCCATCTTGCCAGGTCGTGCACATTGATCTCTTCCACTGAATTATAAAAAAAAGAAGCATCCTTAAATTTGCCGGTTCCGGGCAAGAGGCTTTCTTCTTCAAAACTCATTCCACTCCAAAACATCAACCGGACCCCCTTTTTCTGTTTACTGTACCCTGTAACCGGGTTGCCTTCCAAAAACCAAACCGGGTGACTGTGCCAGATTTTATTTTCTGCATTGGGTAATCCACTACTAATTTCTCTATAGAGAAGGTCAAAGATTTTCTTGTCGCCAGCGGTGTATGAGTTGTGGTATGTTTGAATTTCTTTGAGCATATCAAATTCCCTGTATCCAGCCTCCATCTACAGGCAGTGAAACCCCCGTGATATAGCTTGCACGTTCACTTGCCAAAAAAGTAACAGCAGCGGCGAATTCCCTGGGTTCACCAATTCTCCCAAGCGGAACTTCTTTGCTTATGTTTTTTAGGGCTGGATTTTTTTCCATTAAATCTTCCAGGCGTTCTGTTTGGGTATAACCGGGCATTACGTTATTTACGGTAATATTATCCGAACCCAGTTCCAGGGATAAAGTTTTTACTAATCCCACGATGGAAGTGCGCACAGAATTGGAAAGCACCAAACCAGCAACGGGTTGCTTTACGGCCTGAGAAGTTATTGTAATAATTCGGCCCCATTGGTTGATTTTCATCCCGGGAAGCACCCCGCGAATCATTCCTACGGTGCTTTCCAGCAGTAACTTGTAAGCATTTTCCCATGCCCGGTCGTCGTGTTCTTCAAAAGCACCGAAGGGAGGACCGCCGGAATTTGTGACCAAAATGTCAATATTACCAAGTTTTGATGTTGCTTCAGAAAGAATGTGTTCGCGACCTTCCGCGGTAGAAACATCTCCAACGGCGTAGGAAACGGCCCCAATTTCAGTTACGGTTTTTTTTAAATCGGCTTCGTTTCTGCTGCAAATGAATACCACAGCTCCTTCTTTTGTTAACTCATCAGCAACGGCTTTGCCAAGTCCCTTGCTGGAAGCCATAACCAGTGCTTTCTTACCTTGCAGCCCCAAATCCATGTTTATCTCTTTAGATAATCGTCTGTACCATCCAGCCAATCGGCTCGGGGAGGCGCCCAGGTATCGGTTTCTTCTACTTCACCGATCATTAATGCTTTGTGCGGGAGGTTTCCGGGAATTACCACCGAATCGCCTGCATGTAAGTCCACGGGATCGGAATCTTCCGTTTCAAACCAGAACCGGATAGTTCCTTTTTGAACCTGGGTGATTTGCTCATTTTCGTGGCTGTGCATGGGCACTATAAAACCATCTTTGAACTTCATTTTGGCAATCATAATCTTTTCACCATAAATCATTTTCCGCTTCATCGAAGGGTTTACCTGTTCTTCCGGAACATCAGCCCAGTTTATTTTTTGAATCATGTCTTGTAGGTTAGGTTTGAATTAGTTGTCTGACCAAATTGCGAGTTCATTTCCTGCCGGATCAATAAAATGAAAACGACGCCCACCCGGAAATGAAAAAATCTCGACGGAGATTCTTCCTCCGTTTTCGTGAACCACGGTCTGAATGTGTTCCAAATTTTCGTGGTATAAAACCACTAAAGCACCATGACCGGTTTCTTTTTCCGAACGCTCAAATCCGCCATCAATACCACTTTCTTTTGAAGAAAAAGCAGTATAAGTGGGTCCATAATCGGTGAAATTCCATCCAAAGCAGTTGTGGTAGAAAGCTTTAACGGCTTCCAGATCAAACGCTTTGAATTCAATATAGTTAATGGGGGTAGAGCTCATGAGCGTAAATTTTTACGGACGATAGTGATTTGCCCGGATATTTTCAGCGGCTTTGCTTACGGTTTCCCGGATTCTTTTTTTCCGGGTTTCAGCACGTTTAGCGTTAAAAATCCATTCCAGAATTCCTCGTTTTGAAGAAGGGGGGAACTGTTCCCAAAAATCCAAAGCAATTGGGTTATTGTAGAACTCCTTTTGCAGGTCATCAGGTATTACTAAATTATCGACGTCATTCAATGCATCCCAGGTTCCTGTTTCTTTTGCAATTTTGATCATTTCCAACCCTGCGGAAGCCATAAGACCTGCCTCGAGCAAGATTTCTACTTTTTGTTTATTGATCTTGCTCCAGTTGCTTTTAGGATTACGCTTTGAAAAGAATTGATAATAGCTGTTTTCGTCCCGTTTGTTGGGTTTGCTATCAATCCATCCAAAACAAAGCGCTTCATCTACAGCTTCATTGTAATATACCGACGGAGTACCTGAATCCATTTTATAGATAATCAGCCATACCGATTTTGATGTACTATGATGGATTTCCAGCCAATTGCGCCAGGCTTTTCTTGAGCTTGCATAAAAAGTTTCTATGCCATCTTTAAGTTCCATTCATCAATACTTGGCAGGCATCCCCTCGGGAGGTAAAGACTGTTCAATAAATTCCCGGATATCCTGGTTTGAAAGTTCAAGATCTTCATAACGTAAATACATCATATGCCCGCTTCGGTACCCTTTGAAACTCAATCGGTCTTTCATTCTCCCGCTTGGATCGAGCTGCCACATTGTATATTTAGCGTCAAAATATTTGGTGGCTCCATCGTAATAGCCACTTTGGAACATAGTATGCAAGTAGGGATTCTGTGCCATGGCCTGGCGTAAGTCTTCTCCCGTGGTATCGCCGCTTCTGTCCCAGGGGCGAACCGATCCAAACATATTGTATTTTATATCGGTTTCGTAGCCCAGTTCATTCGGGAAATAATAATTGATTGCAGGTGTGAAAGCATGTAGCCATGCAGTAATTTCGGAGTTAAAATCCGGGCTGTCACCGCCTACCGCGCGATCTAATCCTTTGTACCTGGAATCCAGGCGACCCACTGTGTGCCCTTCATCCCGCAATAACTCTTTCCAGAAGAAGGAAGTGGGAACATCTAAATTGTATTGCAGAATAACTTCCGCAGATATTCCCGAATACCGGGCCATTTGTTCAGCTGCCGCATTCCTTTTTTCTTCATCCATAAACCCACCCTTCATAAGCAATGGAAGTAATTCATTTATAGAATAATCCTCAGCCAGGGGTAGAACATCGTCTAAATCCATGGCCTGGAGATCGGCAGGGAGTTTTTCATGGT
>JAKSCW010000004.1 GCA_022360375.1 Balneolales bacterium | reverse complement strand
GAAAAATCGGGAGTAAAAAACATAAAAAAGCCCAATACACCGAATGGTATAGCCAGCCAAATGAAATAAGGACGAAATTTACCATATTTTGTATTGGTTCGGTCGGCGATGATGCCCATTAAAGGATCGTTTACTGCATCAAAAATCCGGGTAACTAAAAACATGGTTCCTGCAGCCGCAGCAGAAATACCAAATACATCGGTATAGAAAAAAAGCAGATAGGTAATAAAGGTTTGAAAGAACAGGTTCGAGGCTGTGTCGCCGGTACTGTATCCTACTTTTTCAATAAATGGCAGTCTTCCCGTTTTCGTGCTCATATTCGAATTATTCTGTTACCGTTAAGACGATGGATTGTAAGTCTTCATCCCTTGATGAACTTCCCACCATTATTTCAAATTCACCGGGCTCAACTATGTAGTTCTTTTTAATATCAAAAAAAGCGAGTGATTTCTTTGTTATAGGAATTGTTACTGAAATACTTTCTCCAGCTTCTAACCATACCTTTTTGAAGCCTTTTAATTCTTTAACCGGACGGGTAACCGAACTTACCAAATCCCGGATGTACATCTGAACCACCTCGGAACCCGCTCTATTACCAGTATTGGTTAGCATAACTGTTACGGTGGTTTCTTCATCTGTTGAAATCAGGCGATTTTTAAGAGTTAGAGCAGATATTTCAAAGCTTGTGTAGCTTAATCCAAATCCAAATGGAAAAAGTGGTTTGGCATCATCCAGTAAAAACCCGCGCCGGGCAGAAGGTTTGTAATTGTAGTAGACAGGAAGTTGACCCACCGATTTAGGAATTGAAATCGGGAGCTTTCCACCGGGATTAAATTCACCAAATAAAACAGAGGCCAGGGCATGCCCCGCTTCTTGTCCACCATACCAGCATTCCAGGATAGCGTCCGCTTTTTCTGTAACATTGTTGATGCTAAGAGGCCGCCCATTATACAGCACTGCTACCAGCGGTTTCCCTGTTTCTGCCAGTGCATCTACTAATACATTTTGCTGACCGAATAAATCCAGATCGGTTCGATCGCCCATATGAGTTCGTGACCAGGCTTCACGGGATGTTTGGTCAGTACCTCCAATTACCAAAACAATCACATCTGCTGTTTTGGCTAGTTCAGCAGCTTCAGCAATGCTTTTCAAATCATCCTCAGGATTGCTTACCACCACTTTGTCTTCTTCCCATCGGCCACCTATTGTTATCTTGCAACCCTCGTGGTAAACAACGTCTACGTTTTCACCCAGAGCTGACTTGATCCCCTCCAAAACGGAAATGTTCACTTTTGGAGCCCCACTATATCCTCCTAATAAACTCACATCGGCATTCGGGCCGATCACTGCCACTCGTTTTAATGCTGATTTTTTTAATGGAAGGAGTTGATTGTCGTTTTTGAGAAGGGTGCTTGCTTCCTGGGCTGCTCTCAGAGCCAGCTTCCTGTTTTCTTCACTTCCGGAAACTCGTGCAGCTTCATCCGGATCCATGAATGGATCGTCAAATAATCCCATTTTAAATTTCCAGTATAGCATCGGTGCAATCAGTTCATCCAACATGGATTCCTCAATTCTGCTTTCGTTCACCAATTCTACAATATGCCGGTAACAATCCGGTTCTGGCAATTCGATATTTACACCTGCTTTTATAGCAAGTTCCGCCGCTCTTTTTTTGTCCTCAGCAAGAAAATGCCCATGCGTACCTGGTCGGCTATTCAATTCCCAAATCGCGTAATAGTCAGAAACACAAAATCCTCTAAAGCCCCATTCCTCACGAAGTACATCTCTGAGCAACCATTCATTAGCGTGTGAGGGAATGCCATCGATTTCGTTGTAGGAAGGCATAACACTGATGACTCCTGCTTCATCAATTGCTTCTTTAAAGGGCATCAAAAATATTTCCCTAAGTACGCGCTCAGAAACATTAACAGGTCCGCAATTCATCCCTGATTCGGGTTCTCCATGGGCGGCAAAATGCTTTAATGTGGCTATCACTCTTTTCTTATCGTTGAAAGATGCATCGCCCTGAAAACCTTTCACAGCTGCAACCCCCATTTGAGCCACCAGGAATGGATCTTCGCCAAACGTTTCTTCAACACGGCCCCAACGTGGGTCCCGGGCAACATCCACAACCGGCGTGAGCGCCTGGTGGCCACCTCTTGCCCGGGTTTCTTCTGCAGTCATTGTATAAAGCTGTTCAACTAATTCGGGGTTAAAAGTGCCGGCTAACGCAATAGGTTGGGGGAAACTGGTAGCATGCTTCGAGGCAAGCCCATGCAAACATTCTTCGTGAAAAACGACGGGAATCCCTAACCTCGAATTCTCCATAAAGAATTTTTGTATGGCGTTGGTCACCTCAACGGTTTGCCGGGCATCAAAACCAGTTTCATGACTTGCTTCCTCGTCTTTCCCTGCATCACTTGGCCTGCCAACCTGACCAATTCCGTGTCCGTGAGCAAAGGCTTTCCTTGCCTTTTCAAAATCAAAATGCCCCCTTTCATCAATTAAGGTTTCCTTTTTGTCATTCCAAACGCACATCATTTGAGCAGCTTTTTCTTCTACAGTCATTCGGCTCATCAAGTCGGAAAGGCGTTCTTCAACCGATTTAGAAACATCTCTGTAAATATCCTGGTCAGCCTTGCCAGCCAGCTTTATGCTTTCATTCTGCATTTACTTTTTTTCCTCTGCAAGTCTGATAAGTTCTTCTACAACTCTTTTCTCATTCCCGGCGCGATCGAAAAGAAGGGGATAATTTGTTCTTCCGGGAATGGGCCAGTAATTTTTCCAGGAATCTCCGTCTGTTACTCCCCAGGTAGTTACCCTATTGATTTTGTCGGAATGTTTAAGGAACACTTCGAACATTGCCTTATAAGTATCAAGCTGCTGCTGTTCAACTTCTGGCGGCAATCCCTCTGTGAACGGATTCAATGAATCAGCCAAATCAACACGAACATTGAGATCGGCACCCATATACTCGAAGGCCAGAGGCAATACCTCGATATCCAATTCTGTAATGGCTACCACTCCCAATTCGCTGAATTTCAAAATACTCGTTTCCAGTGCCTCCATAGTTGGATAATCGAAGCCATAATGCCCCTGCATTCCAATTCCGGAAACTTTGATTCCCTTCTCCTGGATAGATTTAACCAACCGAATTGCCCCGTCTGCTTTTTCCGGGTCAGGAAGATTGTAATCATTGTAGTATAGCTCAGCATCCGGGTCTGCTTCGTGGGCGAACTGAAAAGCCTTCTCCACATAATCCTCTCCAATAATTGTGTACCATGGCGATTCGCGCATCGTACCATCATCATTCAGTGCTTCGTTTACTACATCCCAACCATGAATTCTGCCCTTGTAACGCCCAACAATAGTTTTGATATGGTTTTCCATTCGGGCGAGTAGTTCATCTCGTGTGAGGGGAGTCCCATCTTCATGTTCAAACACCCAGTTTGGTGTTTGTTGATGCCAGATCAATGCATGGGCTATTATGAACATGCCTTTTTCTTCCCCAAATGCTACGTATTGATCTGCATTATCAAAAAAGAATCTATCTGGCTCAGGGTGGATATTTTCCCACTTCATATCATTTTCCGGGGTGATGGAATTAAAATGGGTTTCAAGAATTGGTTTAGCCCGCTCATCCTCTCCTTTGTATTGGGAAGTGTTTAAAGCCGCACCTATGTAGAAATACTCCTTGTAGGCATCTTTAAGACCGGGCTTATGCTCAGTTACTTCCGCACAACTTAAAAAGGAGAATATAATTAGTGGCCCAAGCAGGTATGATTTCAGGTTGCTTCGTTCTTTCATGTTAATTCTCCACCATAGTTTCCAGAAGTATATTTAAAGCCCGGGCAAAATAAAAGCAGAAAGAGCAAATATTTTCATTTATTTGAGCAAATTTTGCTCATCCTGTTAAAAAAAGGCTCCGTACATGGAGCCTTTTCATCATTAAACATTAACCAGAATCAGATGTACTGGTTAATAATATTTTCAAACAATTCCTGCTTGCCGCTTTTTTGTTCGATATCCTGATTTTCTTTCGCGAAAGTGTACAAATCCTCCAGAGTACTGTTTCCATCTTCGAAATCTTTACCAGCGCCGGAATCGAAAGAGCTATATCGCCCTTTTCTGAGCTCGGTATATGCCGACTTCTCAAGAACATCGTTCGCTACAAGCAAAGCCCGTGCAAATACATCCATTCCACCAATATGAGCATGAAATAAATCGGCCAGATCGGTAGAGTTGCGACGGGTTTTTGCATCAAAGTTGATCCCCCCGCCCTGAAGTCCACCGGATTGGAGAATCACCAGCATTGCCTGGGTTACTTCAAACACATCAACAGGAAACTGATCCGTATCCCACCCGTTTTGGTAATCACCCCGGTTGGCATCAACACTCCCAAGCAGTCCGTTGTCT
>JAKSCW010000123.1 GCA_022360375.1 Balneolales bacterium | reverse complement strand
TTTTGAGTTTCTCTGAATTCTGTAACTGTAATCGGTAATCTGTGTTTGCAGCTTATAGGCTTCCAGGGTTGGATTATTCTCCAGGGCATATTCAATTGCATCATCAATACGCTCAAGTACTATTTCCTGGGCATTCGCCGTGAAACAGGTGGTTGAAAAGATTACAATAAGAGTCGGAATCTTCAGAAGTTTCATAGCCTGGTCCAGGTTATAGTTCTTCTCATAAGACCTCTTTTAACTTTGATTTTAAGAGTGTCGCCGCCGCTTAATGAAAGGGTTGGGGATATTTTTTGACCTCTTTGCGGACTATAGAAAGTTCCGCCTTTCCATTCCCCATTCTTGTATTCAAAGTCTTCCATAATGTTTAAACCCCAAAGCTCCCGATCCCGGAGTTCCTCGTCCGGGTTATTCTTATCTACGAGCGGGTTGCCCTCCGGATCTTCGGTTGCAGGTAGCCATACTATTTTACCGTAGTAAAGTCCGTCTTCCTTGTAGATTTCGATATGGGTGGTTTGTTCTTCGTTTACCCATGTTCCCAGAATCTGATCACCATCTTCCTGCTGGATCGAAATGATGTTCAGGTTTAAAATAAATGTGGTTATAAGTAATAAGTATGTCATCAATTTTGCTTCTTAATGTTAAGTTCGAAGCAAAACTCGGGCGAAAAAATTACTTACAGGGGAAGAATGAGGACGAATTGAACAAATTCAGGGGTGAATTGAACATCAGGGGCCGGGATGTTCCAGCCAATCCATAAACGGTGAGACTTTTAAGCGGCTTACTATTGCTTTTTTGGGTGTGGAAAAATCGAAATTCACAATAACTTTTCTATTGAAGAAAGGCTCGATGTCTTTAATTGCATTTCGGTTTACAATCATTTGACGGTTAATCCTGAAGAATTCATTCAGATCTAATTTCGACGATATTTCGTCCATCGTTTTAAACAAGGTGAATTTTTCACCCACAAAACTATACAAATTTAATTGCTCGTTGTAGAGATGAAAAAGAGCAATTTTAGAAACATCAATGGGAATCATTTTCTCCATTTTCCTAACCAGGAAAGTTTTGGGAAATACGCCCGTATTTTTTGCCGGAACTTCTTTTGAAAAAGAATTCTTAATGGATTCTACTTTCAGAAGTGCTTTTTGAACATCCTCTTCTTTTACCGGTTTAAGAATATAATCAATGCCATTATTCTTAAATGCCTTCAGAATGTATTCATCAAAAGCAGTACAAAATACAACGGGCGTTCGAACCTCTATTTCGGAAAAAATCTCAAAACTCTCTCCATCAGCAAGCTGTACATCCATAAAAATCAGGTCGAGATTTGATGAAAAACTGGTCAGATACTTTACAGAGCCGGAAACACTATCACAGATATTAACTACCTGATAACCGGGCTGACTTTCAATGAATTCTTTAAGGATACCGGCTGTATGAAATTCATCTTCGATGATTAAAACATTCATGTTAGAATAATTTCAAAGTTACAGAGTAGGTAGTGTCGTCTTGATCTATAGAGACCCCATTGTCTATTCCAATCAATTCATACCGTTTTGACAAATTGGTAAGTCCGGTGCCCAGAGATTCAGAAGGAGTGCGTTTTGGATTATAATTGTTGGAGACAATGATAGATTCCTCAGTTTTTTGAAAAATACGAATTGATAAAGGCTCATCAATTGAGGCAACATTATGTTTAATACAGTTTTCCACTAAAAGTTGTAAGCCAAAGGAAGGTAGAGAAAACTGTTCTGAGGATTCGAGAGTATCTATTTCTACCGAAATAGAATCCCCAAAGCGGATTTGCAGTAAGTAAAGATAGGACGAAAGAAATTCCAGCTCTTCTTTTAAACTAATGCTATCCGATTCCCTGGTCTGCAATATTTGTCGATAGACATCGGAAAGACTAAGTACAAACTGCTCTGCTTTTTCCTGGCTTTTCTGATCCCTGATCATAGTTCTAAGCGTACTAAGGCTGTTGAAAAGAAAATGAGGATTTACCTGTTTACGGAGCTGTTCAAGTTCCGCTTTATAATATTCAGCCTGGAGTGCCAGATTTTCATTTTTTAGCCGGGCATTATCTTTTGAAGCTCTCAACGTGAACTGAAAGATTAAAATTAAACCAGCTGCAATTCCGGGTCTTATGAATCTAAAAAATGAGGAACCTGCCATTTCTGCCGGAGTGGCTAACGATGATAAAGAGTAGGTTGTGATGACAGAAAAACTAACAACCAGGATCGTGTTTAACCCGATCACTTTTATCCAATAACGAACTCTTGAAGACCTTTTTTTAATAAAAAGATTTGAAAACCAGATAACCATTAAAAAGGAAGAGAGGATTATCCATCGTGTAACCTGCTCTGCCCCCGAAAGTTGTTGCCATTCTTCATTTCCGCTAACCAGTGCCAATAAAGGAAACAACCCGGTAAGCAAAATTGGAAGAAAAATTTCAGATGGTTTTAGTTCTTTGAACAAAATCTCCGTTTATGTGAGTTTTGAGAGTATAAAAGAAAAAAGCCCATTTCGAAACTGAAATGGACCCCGAAAAGTACTTAAGGCAGGAATCAGGTTTTCACAGCAGGATTATTCTGCATCGCGAAATCAGGATTAGTCAGCACCATTTTTCAGTAACACTTCCTTTTGAACGGAGAACAGGTCGAATACGGGGAGTGTGGCAGCTCCAAGAGCAGCGGCATCAGCTCCGGCAGTACCGCATAGTACGTTGGGTGCTTTTGATTTCATGTCTATTCTTTGCTCGGTAAGCATTTTTGGGAGATCCTGGGCAAGTTCATCAATAATAGGGCCGGGTAACCGGCCGCCAAGAATGATGGTTTCCAAATCAAGGATGTATTCGGCGCTTAATAAAACGGGGGTGAGGTACTCTTTGCCAAGTTGCAGCCATTCCATGAAATGTGGATTCTCATCGTGAAAGAGTAGTTCCAGTTCCTCAGGCCGGTTAACTTCTATACCAAATCCTTTCAGCCATTTGTAAAGTTTAGGCAAATTGAAATGCTCCCCTATATGAGGTTCTTCCGAGGTACTAAGCGGACTTTTATTGGTGAGGAAAGGGAAGTATCCCAGTTCCCCGGAATTCCTGTTCGCTCCTTCAAATAAGTTCCCATCCAGCACCACTCCACCACCTAAACCGGCGCCTAAAAAGACATACAAAAAGTCAGTATTGTTTTTCCCGGCCCCATACCAAAGTTCTCCCACCGCTGCAGCCGAGGCGTTATTCTCTATAAATACTTTGCTTTGAATGGCCTTGGTGAGCATGTCTCCGATGGGTACATCGTTCCAGTTAGGGAATGCTTTCGGGTTTATCCGGTTACTTACCTGGTTGTTCTGGTTAATACTCAACGGGCCGGGCAACCCGACTCCAACGCCACAGAAATAGGAGTTTTCGGTAATTCTTGAATTTCTTAGCTGTTGTACCGTATCTGCAATTAGCTTTGCTGCAATATCGGGGTGGGGAGTGTCGATGTCATAGTAGTATTTTGATTTTACATTCCCCTCAAGGTCCACCAGTATTCCGGTTAAGTGATCGTTGTTAAAATCTATTCCGATAGAATAGGCTCCTTCCGGATTTACAACCAGGTTTGTTGACGGAGCCCCTCGTTGTTTTTGGAGTTTACTGGCTTCTAAAATGAAATTTCTTTCCAGTAACCGGGTCACAATATTGGAGACGGTTTGGGCGGTAAGATTGGTTTTCCGGGCTATATCTGCTCTTGAAATCGGGCCTTCAATCCTGATGATTTCAAACACAATTCTAAAGTTATATGCTTTGGTATAAGTGAGGTTAGTCCCTGTAAACATAAGGCCCTTTGCGTCCTAATTGGTCAATTCCATTTATTAAATTATAAAACATGACTCTCTTTTTTTCAATGACTAATTCACAGGTTCATTTTTAAACAAGAAAGGGCTTTTTTAGGCAAAAAACCTACGTCTCTTATAAAATGAAATAATTTTAGTTTTTCATTTGATTTAATCAAAACGTTTGATTAATGTTATTTAATCACTTTGTTTGATTAAATAGTGGAGTCGTCAAAAATGTTAGTTTTCTTGAAAAAAAATGCGATACGTGTTGTTTTAACTGCATTGTTCCTTTTTTGTGGAACTGAATACACGGTAAGTAATCCCTCTTTTTATAACTCAGAAGTGGAAGCGCTTCGCTCAGCAAGCCTCTCAGCGGATGCCATTATTGAAGGAAAAATTGTGGAGGCAGGTACCAATGACCCTTTAATCGGGGCAAGTGTTTTTATAAAAGGGACCACGCGGGGAATGGCAACAGACCTGGAAGGGAATTATTCAATTCGTGGCCTCTCTGCCGGCGACTATGTGGTCGTTATTTCATACCTCGGGTTTAAGCAAAAAGAAATCCCCGTTTCGTTATCGGATGGCGAACGATTGACTCTTAATGAAGAATTGGAATGGCAGGGGGTACAAGGTGAGGAAGTTACCATTACAGCCCAGGCAAGGGGGCAAATCAGTGCAATAAATGAACAGTTAGCTTCTAACACAATTTCCAATATTGTTGCGAAAGACA
>JAKSCW010000358.1 GCA_022360375.1 Balneolales bacterium | reverse complement strand
TAATGAATCACCTTCGTCCTTTGTTAAAGCACAAAAGAGGTAAAGATTTTCTACGAATCAGGCGGTTACAAGTTCGAATCTTGTCGGGTGTACACATTGATTTATTCAAAGCCTCCAATTCTGGGGGCTTTTTTTGTTTTAGTGAACCGATGGCACAAGCGGACGCTTGGATTTACTTAGAATTATCCATTCCAATCTTAGACTAATCCAGCTTCCCCCAAATAGCCCAAGCGTCCGCTTGGGCTTAACTGGAATCAATTATTCCCGCAATGGCTTAATCCAGCTTGTTCCCCAACACAACCCCCAGCGAATCCACATTAAACACAGATAATAGCCTGCCCAGTTCTTCCATATCAATATCCAGGCTATCGGGGTGTTGGTAGGTAGTAAGGCGGATGGAGACACTATCTTTGAAGTGATAGTCTCCTTGTAGTTCATCCAAAGGAATAAGCTGGTCATCAATCATAGCAAATTGTACTTGTCGTGTAGACTTAATGGCCGCTTGTTCTGCGGTACTTACTGGCATTAATACCTTAAAAAGAATGAAAAGCCCTGCCAGAACCAGCATTGGAAAAACCACCCTGGGTCTTAACAACATTTCTTTGGAAATCGAAATCCTGAACGAGATCTTTTTCCTGGCTGGCTCCGGGTTTTCCTGCCTATCCAAAAACCGATAGCCTTTCTTTGGAATAGTTTCGATGTACTTTTTACTTCCTTTCCCATCACTTAACGCCTTTCGAAGCTGGTAAATACTTTGTGTTATCGCTTCGTCATTTACAATCACATCTTCCCAGATTTCCTTCAGGATTTCTTGCCTGGAAACAACCCGGCCTTTATTTCTTACCAAGAACACCAGCACCCTCATCACCCTGGGTTCCACTTTCCGGGCTTCACCGGCCACGTTGATTTTATTCTCTCCCGGAAACACTTCTACATCCCGGCCTATTCGAAAATTGCTGGATTTACTTGCGTTATTCAGTGTCATAAAATCAGGGAATTGGATGAATCTTCATATTTCCTTCAGGTTTTTGCCGGGCTTCAAGATGTACTTTTTAAACATCAAATATCAACAAAGGAATACTAAATCATGAAATCAATTCTACTATATATACTTCTTTTTTCAGGAATTTCTGCATTTGCACAAACCACCCCTGATGCACTTTTCAAAAAATTACAGGGAGAATGGGATATAGAAGTAGAAATAACACCAGCCCCTGGTTATGATAGTATTAAAGAGACTGGAACGGCTGCATTTAACTCTTTATTCAATAGCAGCAAGCTCTCAGGGGATTTTGCTATGCCCGGAGCGGAGGGGGTTGTTTTCATTTCTTACAGCGAAATACACGGCCGCTATGAGTACTACCAGATTGATAATGTATCGCGGAGTTCCTTGCTTCTTTATGGAGACTATGACCCCGAATCAGATCGCTTAAATTTCTCAGGTATTCCGGGATTAGCTCAATGGGGCTTCAATCCTGAACTAAATATGCGCCTTGAATTTCAGTTTAATGAGGACGGAACTATCCTTGAAGAATTATACCTCTTATTACCAAATGGAGAATACTTCCTTCAGTCTTCTTATATGTATTCCAGGAAATAAAACAGTAGTTTTCTATAGCAGTCATTCATCTGCTTCTGTAGCTTCAACTCTTACGCCTGGTTTTCCTGTACACTATTCAACTAACGTTTTATACAGCATTTTTTGTTTGAAATACGCATAGGTGTTGCCTACTCCTTCAAATCATCAAGGCAATCTACGGAGTTCAGAAGATCTGAAACCATAGAACGTATACCACTGTAGATGTAGAATTGTGCTTCCGGATACTCTTTCAAAAGCATCTCAAGTTGCATCATAATATTTCTGATATCTCGATCCATGTTAAGTGTGCTTTAATTAATGGTCCATGTTAGTTATCGGACACATCTCGCTCACTTAAATCCAATTTCATGCCAATCTGAATTGAGTGAATAGGGCAGGAATAAACGGTGATCTCCTGTAGAAGGAGGAAAGGATGTTCAGAGCGAAAAGAGATTCTTTCCGCTTAGTAATAGATACGAATTACGATCCGTCGATTTGATGCCCTGTTTTCAATAATATCATTTCCGAATTCATCTACATGCGGAACTAGAGGCTTTGTATCAGCATATCCGGATGCTTTTAATCGTTCTCCCTCTATCCCATCCTGGATAAAATATTTTACCACTCCGGAAGCCCGGGCTACTGAAAGCTCCCAGTTAGACGGATAAATAGGTGTGTTTATGGGAACATTGTCGGTGTGACCTTCCACATCCACATTGAATTTATAGAAATCGAGCACATTCATTGCCTGGGTCACTTTATCAATAATCTCCTCCCCCGTTGGCAACAAATTGGCTTCCCCCGAATTATAAAATGAACTACTGGTGAAAAATAGCTTTATTCCGTCCCGATCCAGGGTAATATCTACCAACCCTTGTGCCTTTTCCTCGGCTAACAACCTGTCCAAATCGGCCTTAACTTCGGCTAATGGTGTACGAACATTTTCTTCTTTTGTAATCTCGGAACGCAGCCCCTGCTTCATTTGCTCCCACAAATTCAAATCCACATAGGAAACAGCAATTAACATCGCAAAAAAGGCCAGTAGCAACGTGATCATATCACTATACGTCAATAACCATTCCTGGTCTTCAACATGTTCTTCCTGGATATCAGAAGGTCCGCTATAATCCCGCTTAATCATAGCTTATCTATTCTTCTTTAATTGCTTTTGAGAAATCCCGACGTAAATACGTGCTCATTTTATCCTGAATATAGAAGGAAGATTTTTTTTCGTTAATCAGGATGATTCCTTCCAGCAAAAAATATTCTCTGAAGCGATTCAACTGGGCCACGTTTTTTATTTTTTCCGCTATCGGATAGAACACGAACCGGGCTAACGATATTCCATAAAGTGTGGTAATTAAGGCTGCGGCAAGTCCGGGGCCCATACCAGATGGATTCTCCAGCTGTCCAAGCATTACAATTAAACCAAAAAGGGTACCAAACATCCCAAAAGATGGCGCTGCCGCCCCCATAGCCCTGAGTACATCAACCACCACTAATTGCCGAAAATAGTGTTCTTCAATATGGTTAGACCCAAAAGAATTAATTTCTTCGCTGGAGTAGTTTGTACTCAATAAAGAAAACAAATATCCTGTTACCGAATTCGAGTGTTCACCTTCCAGAGAAGTAAGTGCGTTAACCCTGTCGTTTTTGATTTGGTCGTTCCATACCAGCAAATTTCCTAAATCATTTTCAAGAGTTTTCGGAGAAGTTCTCGATTGACTAAAAAGAAGAAAAATACTGCTAAATGCTTCCCCTACATACCTGGGCTGATAAGTGATGAATACTGCATTTAAAATACCACCCAATACTATAAACAGGCTGGGAATATTTAGAAAGGTATAGTCCGACAGAAATGGAATTGATAACAGTACACTCGTGGTGCCTGTAATCTCAGTAATCCCAAAAACCAAAATCCCAATACTAAAAACTACGCCCAGAATATTTGTTAATGAAAGCTTCATTGATCTCCGTCCTCACGTATTTCGTTAATTAATGTCTCCAGTTCCGGAATACTTGGAACCGGGATGTCCGGATCTAACTGTACCGCTCTATTCCAGTTGGCCCGCGCAGCTGTAATATTATCCAGCATAAAAAAGATGGTACCCTTTAGCGCAAAAGCGTCTGCCGTTTCCTGAATTTCAAGCGTTTTATCCACTTCTGTCAGGGCATCTCTATACTCTCCCAAATAAAATAAATCCTGGGCTTTTCTGTAACCGGACAGTAACGATTGTATATCTACTGCCCGCTGCTCTATAATTGTTGAATCAACTACAATGATTGAGTCTTTTTCGGAAGGAGTCATCCCTTTCAAGTCCAGGTAGAATTGATCCCTGCTTGGATCGAGTGAGATTTGAATGTTGGAACTGGCATTTTGATACGTGATAACCACCGGATTTGCCGTTCCGGCACTCGCCCGTTCTTCTTCCATTAATTCAGAATTATCTGGCGGAATGATTTCTCCATTGTTCTGTTGGCTTTCTTCTACAGCCTCCTGAAGTGCTTCAGGAGAAGCACAGGCGCCGGCTACCAACACTGCTACTGCAATTAGCCAAACCTTTTTAAAAACGAACAACTGCTTGTACACCATACCCAATTTTGTCATAGGTTATTCTATTGTTGTTTTCCAGTGTTAAGGTTTCTCCGGAGAGAATAAAGCTTGAATAGAAAGAGAGCCCCAGGTTGTTACTCAGATTCAAGACTAATCCTGGCCGGGTTGAAAATACCTGACCTTTGGTATTATCGATAGCAAATTGAACATTTGCATTTACAAAAAACTTCAATCTATAGTCATCGATGTCTTCATTCTTTTTAGACAATGCCTGGTAATAGGTAGCTCCAAGCTGCATCAAATTAACATCAAACTGTGAGGCATCTGTTGCCCTAAGGATATTTAAACCACCGGTGAATCCTATATATGCGCTTTTTTCTTCATTCAGAGACTGCCGAAAGGTATATGTTACTTCGAAGGAAATAGCATTCACCTGAATACTGGTATCAGGATTACTGCTAAATGAAGTATCTGCCCGAAATAAAGATTCGGTTTGCCTGGATCCCACCCCAAAATGAAGCATGTGAATTTTACCAGGATCAATTTCTTCTTTAACTATAAATGGCTGTGAGATAAAACTCTTTGACCAGATTATTTCTCTGGATTCCGGACTTATCATTCGAACAGAAATAACAAGACCTTCCGGGTTTCTCTTTTGCAGAGTAAGTTCAACAAGGCCCTGAACTGCATATTGATTTGAAATCTGAGCAAGGTATTCTGGCGAAACATCCGCCAGGGAACGTCCCTGGATGTTCAAAATCTGCAGGGTGCTATCGTTACCCAGTATTTTCATTTTATCGTTAGGCTCCAGTTCCGGGGGCGAAAGAACCGTTAAGCCGGCAAATTCTCTTAAATTTGCTTCCACTTCTCCCCGGATGAATTCCACTTCCTGTTCAGAAAACCTCATGGAACTGTAGTTCAACTTATATACAGCAACCCTTCTTATGCTAACAGGCAAATCACTCAATTCGTCGTTCATCTGCTCACTTATCTGCCCCATCAGGTACGGCACACCATCCCGATGTGATTGAGCCTGAACAACCAACGAGCCCATAAACATGAGGCAAAGCACTATAAAAACCTCAACACGGATGATTTTCATTTTACCCCTCAGCTTTCATTTTTCTTCGAACCGCGTACAACATCTCCTTTTGGGAGTCTTCAATCACTGATTTAGCTACCTCTACCTGGTTATCAATTTCCGAGAGAATAAGTTGTTGTTCCCGTTTCGGTCTTACTTTCAATACCTTTTCGCGAACCGCGGCAGGTGCCGT
>JAKSCW010000222.1 GCA_022360375.1 Balneolales bacterium | reverse complement strand
GCTGTCTCGTGGCTCAAACCCGATGAAAGTAGCATCGATAAGGACGGGGCGAGATTTGGTGTAGAATATGGTGTGTTTACTGATATCATCGTTTCTAATAGTGAAAACATTGCCATTACTACCGGTATCAACTTCATTATGAGCGGTGGCAGTGTTGCTTTTGCTGATACCACCGTTATTCCGGAGCCTGTAAACCTGACCACCCGTATTCAATACATGAATATCCCTAACAAATTTCCTACGGGAACTTTTCGGTATGGTCATTGGGAGCTTAGAAATATAGACAGCACATTTGGGACAGGATCAGACGATCCCTACAACGACACTCGTGTTGTTTACTTGAAAAACATACGGACTGTTGAAATTCGCGCTTCCCACCCTAAAACGTCCTTGCCACCAGTCAGTATAAATGCTAAACACTATGACGGGACACGTAGGTATATTCTTAACCAAACAAGTTCTTTCTATGGTCCCCTTTCAACCGAAAAAGATGTAACAGTGTTGCCAAGAAGACTCTTGCTCAGTAAATATATCACATTTGGTGAAAATACCAAGAACACCATTTCCTTGAAGTATTACGAAGACGAGGAATTCCCGATCGACACAATAAATATACACCAAGAGTATAAACACGACGAAGGAAATATAACTTTGCGAGAAAAGGAGAGACATTGGGGAAGAATGAGCAAACCTTCCGTGTGGTTGAAGAATGTAATGAACGTTATCAGTTTCTCGACGTGCAGGAAAATCATTGGCAGCGACAAAGAGAACCTTCTTATTGCTGTCGGTGGAGAAACATCTATTGAAGCCAAAGATGGAGATGACACCCTCGTGAGTACTCGTGGTAGACATGAGTTGATTGGTGGTCCAGGTGCAGATACTTATGTACTCCATGGTCCTGATGTGGTGGATTATTTAACAATCTCTGTAATAATGGGTGAAGACGGAAGAACTATTCGATGTAAAACAACAATCTTTGGGGAATGGAAAGAGGATGAAAGACGACTTCATATTGAAGTGTTAAAATATGATCATGCAGATGTTCTTTTGAAAACTGTTGAAATTGTTCCAGCCCAAGGTGATCAGGGAAAGAACCTGGGAATCATTTTAAAAGATAGTACTAACAGAAAGTTAATCTTTGAACCTGGATCAAATTTTAATTCTTTGAAGAGGAACGCGGCCAAAGTTGTAAGAGTTAAATTCACAACAACAGGGAGCTTGGCAACAATTAAGGAAGAAGACAGTGGAAATCAAATACGCTTTGAGTCCATAACAAGCCTTGATGGGTTAACAGCAAGTATTGAAAACAATTTCCTAGTAATCAAGGATAAAACTAATCCTCCACGAACTGCTCTTATTGACAAGGAATGGCGTAATAAGCTCACGACTGGAATATCAACAAATTTGCTTGATCTTATCATAGACTTTGCCCAACGGTTCCCACTAATAGTCTTTCGAAAAAACAACCAAGAATTTGACCGTGTAACATCGAAAGATATCATAAAGTTCTTGTACAAATATTTGAAAGACTATGAGACTGCCCTTGGACAAGAGTTTGACACAATCCTTGATTCCACATCGCTCCCTTCTAGCGTTGGCGACGAAATTGATGTTGGAAATGGTCAGAATATTGTCCTTGCTAAAACAAAAGGAAAAACCTACAAACTTGGCAGCAAATCATCTGGAAGCATTATCGTAGCTAATAGATTTATCCAAGGTTCAGGAAAAGTCACTATCAAAGGTGGAATGGATCCGTACTGTCTCAATGCAGTGGTTGTTGGAGTTAATTCTAGTGGAGTGGTTGACATTCGCATGGGGCCACATGATGTGATCATCACAGGAGCTCACCTGAGCGAAGTGGAAGTATCCCGTGACAATAATAGTGTTGTTCATCTAAAAGATTCTAAACAGCGAGATTTGATTGCAGGATGGAACTTCCACAAGTGTAAAAACCTGATCTTCAAAAAATCAATAACAACCACCAACGAATACACAGAGATCGTTTTTAATTGTGAACAATATATCAGTGAAAAGTTCTTGCCGCCGATGTTCAGACTGTTTGAAAGGCCAATCACCGTCTCTTATGATTCAGACCGTCTGCTGAAATTGAACTGTCCATTTACCAAAGATAATGCAATTATTAACTTGTCTTACACTTCAAAGGAAACTCTTCAAATAGTTTTCATAGATCGAAGTCGCAGCGCCGCTATTAAGCCTATGGATTACCAATACCTGGTCGTCCCAAGTGATGATATCAAGATTACTGATGCCAAAATGGTGGTCGAGGCTATACGCACACGTTTTAAGGCTGGCATCGATTTTAGCGATGGGCTAGTGAAGGAAGCCGATATTTGTTTATTTATTTTCGGAAAGATCAAAAGATACGATTTGTGGTTGCCCCATGGTTACAGATTGACCAATAAGGATTTAAAATGCTGATTAGATGCAATATCATTTGGTTATCACTCCGAAATTCCAATCTTACACGGATTTCAAATGTTGTAATGGAAGCTTTAAGTTTGAACCATAAACGTTAATGTCTACACTGAGAATACGAAATTAAAATTTAAATTTAGCAAAGTAAGGTCATTTTGCATGGCCATTTGGTACGGAGTATTGCAAAGTCATGGAACCTAACAACCTAAAGGAAAATAAAATTTTCTTGTGTGGATTCCGACTATTCCTTTTCTTTCTTTCTTTTCCTTTAATCAAGACCTTAGAAAATAAAATGCTGTGACCTCGTGGAAATCATTGATGAACCATATATGGAACAAGAAAGTAGTATAGTAGTTGGGGGTACTAGACCATTTTTCCGCCCTGGCCCCTGATTTTTTCTCTGCGCTGAAATTCTCTACTCTTTCTCAGACGAT
>JAKSCW010000005.1 GCA_022360375.1 Balneolales bacterium | reverse complement strand
TTGATTGATATGAAAAAAACTTCTACAGATGAATTAGAAGAATTAATTCCAAATGTTGCCCAGCGTTTTAAGTATACATCAACACTTCTGAATAATCTGCTTCACTGGGCGCAAAGCCAAATGCAAGGATATTCTATTAACCCTGAAGTATTTGACATTTCCCACACTGTTTTTAATAAAAAAGTTCTTCTTCAAACCAGTATTGACGAAAAGAATCTTCAGTTTTCGTTTAGTGATGCTGAATTCTTGGTTTATGCTGATTTAAATATGATTGATCTGGTACTTCAAAACCTGATCTCGAATGCCATTAAGTACTGTAATGAAAATGATTCTGTTTCTATTTCCTACTCAGAAGAAAATGGAAAAGCTGTAATTGCGGTAGCAGACACCGGCATTGGTATAGAAAAGGAAGTAATGGATAAACTTTTCTCAAAAACATTCTTTAGTACTCCAGGAACCAATAAAGAAAAAGGGACCGGACTAGGGCTCATGCTTTGCAAAGATTTTGTTGAAAAAAACGGAGGGGAAATCTGGGCGAAAAGTGCACTCGGAAAAGGAAGTACATTCTATTTTTCACTTCCAATTCCCGATTAGATAGTTCTGATTTATATTTCCCAATAATCCCTTTTAAGAAAGTCAGGTTTTACATTCATTTTTTGGATTTCTTCTCTGCTGAAAAAACCTATATCCATCAATATTTGTCCCTTTTGGTTGTGTTCAGGATCAGAACCTAGCTGGTAGTCGTACTTAGGAGAAGTAACCTTATAGTACAATTCAAGTACATGAAAATCTTCTTCCAGGATTTCATTCAAATGTACCAATTCATGCACTTGAACAGATAAATGGGTCTCTTCTTTAAACTCCCTGACTAATGCCTGGCTCAATGATTCCTTAAACTCTACACCTCCACCGGGTGGAATCCAAGTCTCTTTTCTTGTAATGGGCGACATGAGTTTCACCAAAAGTACGCGGTTATTCTTTTCGAGTAAACCACCTACTCGCACTCGAATGAACCCGGAGTGCGGAGATGTACTCACGAGTTTATGGCCGCACTTTTTTTAAGCGAAAAAAACAAATCGTTTGATTTGGCATGCTTCACACTTGCCTTAACAAAATCTACAAAAAGAGGTTGCGGGTTACTAACAGTACTTCTTAACTCCGGATGAAATTGAACTCCAACAAACCAGGGATGTTCATCGATTTCTACAATCTCTACAAGATCACGCTCGGGATTTAATCCAGTCAACTTCATGCCATTTTCAGTGAGCTTGTAACGCAGGTTGTTGTTTACTTCATATCTGTGGCGATGGCGTTCTTCAACATTCTCTTTTCCATAAGCTTCCAGCGCTTTTGAATCCTGCTCCAGTTTACAGGCATATTTTCCAAGACGCATGGTACCACCCATGTTTTCAATATCTTTCTGGTCAGGCATGATATCTATAATAGGATATTCAGTATCGAGGTTGAATTCCGTGCTATTTGCATCTGTCCATCCGCACACATTTCTTGCATATTCAATAACCGCGCATTGCATTCCCAAACAGATTCCAAAAAATGGAATTTTGTTTTCACGAGCATATCGAACCGCGGCTAATTTTCCTTCAATTCCTCGTCCACCAAAACCAGGAGCGACCAGCACACCGGAAACCCCATGAAGCTGCTCCATGATATTTTCCGAAGTCAGGTCGTCAGATTGT
Source organism: Balneolales bacterium (assembly GCA_022360375.1). Classification (GTDB taxonomy): domain Bacteria; phylum Bacteroidota; class Rhodothermia; order Balneolales; family Balneolaceae; genus HXMU1420-13. The sequence goes on along the minus strand of JAKSCW010000005.1, from coordinate 2,468 downwards.
AACCACTTCACCTTCACCTTACAGTCATTAACTGCACCCGCGTGTATAAAAGCTTCAACAATTGATTTATAGGAATCGTGATGTTCAACATACTTTCCCACCAACGCTATTTCTATTGATCCTGACGGGTTACATACAGCTTCAACAAATCCCAGCCAGCTTTCAAGATTTGGTTCTGTTGCAGGCAAATTCAATTTTTCGATAACACGTTGGTCTAATCCTTCCTCCTTCATCAAAAGAGGAACTTCATAAATACTTCGAGCATCGATTGAAGCAATTACATCTTCACGTTCAACATTACAAAACCGAGCAACCTTACTCCTGATTGATTCATCCAACGAATGCTCAGAACGACATACCAGTATATCTGGCTGCAAGCCACTTTCCAGCAGGGTTTTTACAGAATGCTGAGTAGGCTTGGTTTTCAATTCCCCCGCAGCAGCTAAAAATGGAACCAATGTCAGGTGTATATTGAGGGTGTTTTGTCGACCCACATTATATTTCAACTGCCGAACTGCTTCAATATATGGCAAACTTTCAATATCACCCACAGTGCCCCCAATTTCAACAATTACAACATCATAATCCCCTGATTTACCCAACTTTAAAACATGAGATTGAATTTCATCGGTAATATGTGGAATTACCTGAACCGTTTTACCTAAATAAGCACCTTGCCGTTCTTTGGTAATTACATCATAGTAGATGCGGCCAGTAGTAACATTATTTGTTTGAGAGGTACGTATGTCAAGAAATCTCTCATAATGTCCCAAATCTAAATCTGTTTCAGCTCCATCATCAGTTACGTACACTTCTCCGTGTTCATATGGATTCATCGTACCAGGATCAACATTAATATATGGATCCAGTTTTTGAATGGTCACCTTAAGTCCCCGGGCAATTAAAAGGCGGCCTAATGATGCACAGATTATTCCTTTACCTAAGGAAGATGTTACCCCACCGGTAACGAAGATATATTTTGTGGACATTGGGAAGAGAGTGTGGTTGATGGATGTAAAATATAGTACACTCTCTTTCCTTCTTCAACGAAGGGCTAATGAAAAACCAGATTATTTACTCACAAGTTTTCCACAATTTCTTTCAGAACATCCGGTTTGTCTGAAAAGATTCCGGCAGCGCCCGCATTGATCATTTGCTTCATCAATTCTTCTTCATTTACGGTATATACGAAAAAAGGAATATCATTCGCTTTTAAATCTTCAATCCACTCTTCAGTAAGTTCCCGATAACTGCAATTAAACGCGTCTACTTTGTATTTTTCAACTAATTGAGAAGGTAACAGACTTCCTGATTTTTTCGAGTCATACAAAATTGCTTTCGGAATAGTTGGATCAAGCTCTTCCAGATGTATCATTACCCGGTAATCGAAACTTGAAAATATTACCTGATCTTCAAGTTCATATTTCTTTACCAATGCCAGTGCCTTATCAACAATACCCCCTTCAGCATTGTCGGTTACCGCTTCGCTTTTTATTTCTATGTTTACGGCAATCACGTCATCTACATAAGCCAGAAATTCATCCAATGTAGGAAATGGTTCGCCTTCGTATTCACTACTAAACCATGAACCGGTATCCAGTTTCTTTAACTCATTCAGTGTAAAATCACTGGTATTCCCCGTACCGTTTGTTGTTCTTTCTAACGGATCTTCATGAATGATAACCGGAATTCCATCTTTGCTCAGCAGTAAATCCAATTCTATCATCTCGGCATTCATTTCTATAGCAAGCTTGAATGCTGAATGAGTGTTTTCTGGCGCATATGCACTTGCTCCGCGATGTGCAATTACCACAAAGTTATCATCATTTCCATTTGGAAGCATTGGCAAATTGGATTGTGCACATAATTCCTGCATTGCTACCACAAAAAGGAATAGCACGAGTATTGTTGATCTGAACATGACGTTAGGCTTTTGTTTCCACACCTATGGTACAAATACAGTTCAGATACTACCATCATTAATTGTGGTAAACCACAATAGGACGGACTAATAATGATTTCTTAATACTCTAGTTCTGATTATTAATCACCCGCTTTATCGCTTTATTCAATAATGAATCAAATGAATCTGTATTTGTGAGTACGTAATACACAAAATACAAACCAATTACGATTGTTAAACAACCGACAATAGTCATAACTGTGGCGATGAATACTGGTTGAATGATATCGAGCACTGAAAGCGCTACCACGAAGGATCCTAAAATAATCTGAGATAATGCTGATAATAAGTGTAATCCATTTATTGAATGAACCTTATCAAAAAAAACAGAAAAACTGCTAAGGCGACGGGTGGGAATATCTACTCGTATACTATCCTCTTGAACTAAAGATTTCTTTTCCTTTGGTTCCTCGTACATGTCCTCTTACTTTTAACTAACTACGACTTTAATACTTGATTAAATTATTGTAATAAAAAGTTTTTTTAATTTAAAATTAATTATGGC
>JAKSCW010000184.1 GCA_022360375.1 Balneolales bacterium | reverse complement strand
TTACTGGGCCATTGCTCTTTCTTCATTAGCCATTGCTTTTATTGGTTTCCTTGTATGGGGGCACCACATGTTTACTTCGGGTCAAAGTGCGGTAGCTACCACGGTCTTCTCTTTTTTGACCTTCCTGGTAGGTATTCCAACTGGTATTAAAATTTTGAATTGGGTGGCCACGCTTTATAAGGGTTCCATTGATATGAAAACCCCCATGCTGTACGTGTTCATATTCCTGTTCTTATTCAGTATTGGTGGATTCACCGGTATCACTTTAGGTGCTCTTTCCGTAGACATACACTTACACGATACTTATTACGTAGTAGCACATTTCCACTATGTGATGATGGGTGGAACACTCATGGCCCTGCTTGCTGGCCTGCACTACTGGTGGCCTAAAATGACTGGCAGAATGTACAATGAAACACTTGGGAAAATTGCCGCAGTGTTGATCTTCATCGGATTCAACATGACTTTCCTTCCGCAATTTGTGATGGGTTCACAAGGAATGCCCCGACGTTATTATAACTATATCGATCAATTCCAGGCCTTTCATCAAACCTCCACAATTGGATCATACATCCTGGGTGCTGCGTTTTTGATTGTTTTATTCTATCTGGTTCAATCTTTAATGAGTGGAAAAAAAGCTCCTTCTAACCCATGGAATAGCCGTGGCCTGGAATGGCAATCCACCTCCCCTCCTGATCTTCATAATTTCGGACATACACCGGTTGTAATCCATGGGCCATATGATTATCACCAGCCTATGGAAGAATTCCAGTTGGGATTAGCAGTGTCTCACAATGGCCATGGTGATCACGCACCCGCCGAAGTTGAATCAAAAGAAGAAAAAGCTTAATACTAAAACTAATCGATTAAATGGCGAATCATTCAGCAGATCACCCTGCACACGTTCATCACCATTTTGTAGATTCGGATCAACAATTCGATTCTGCAAAATTGGGAATGTGGGTATTTTTGGTCAACGAAATTCTCTTTTTCGGGGGATTATTCTGTGCATATATAATCTTTAGAGCATGGTATCCCGAACTTTTCTATCAAGCAGCATACGAATTAAACAAAGTTCTTGGTGGGGTAAATACAGTTGTGCTTATTGTAAGTAGTTTAACTGTAGCCCTGGCAATACGTTCTGCTCAAACAAATAACATCAAGTGGTTAAAAAGAAATCTGCTCTTTACCATTTTACTCGCCGTAGTGTTTTTGGTGATTAAAGCATTTGAGTACGAGCATAAATTCCACTATGGAATAGCTCCCGGTTCATTCTGGGACCCTTCGCCGGAAGTATTGGAAAGAATAGATCACCCTAAAGCAAATATCTTTTTTAGTATCTATTACGCATTAACAGGGGTACACGCATTGCACGTTCTGGTTGGAATTGGTTTGATATTCTGGATTTATCTTCGCGCCAGAAAAAATGAATTCAGCAGTGAATACTTTACCCCGGTTGAAATAGTGGGCCTTTACTGGCACCTGGTTGATTTGATCTGGATTTTCCTATTCCCATTACTTTACTTAATTGAATGAGAGGTTTCTAAAAATGAGTGAACACGGACATCATATTATAAAATTATCAACTCTTTGGAATGTTGCTGCGAGTTTAACCGTATTAACAGTTCTTACAGTTGTTGTTTCTAATCTGGGGCTACCTAGTCCTTTAGATATTCTTTCTGCCCTGGTAATTGCTCTTACAAAGGCTTATTTAGTAGCTGCTTTCTTTATGGGATTGCGGTGGGATAACAAATTTAACTCTGTACTCATTATTGGAGCAGTGTTCTTTTTCTTATTAATGGTTGGCATTACCATGCTCGATACTATGTACCGGGTAGAGGTTGTTCCATCCTTTTAAGCAAAAGATAATCGATTCTGGACCCCGCCATTTTTATGTGTGGGGTTTTTTATTTTCAATCAGTTTAAAAATAAGCAGGACACTATGAGTCTATCCAAAACTGAATTCGGAGATTTCAATCTCTTTACCATCGAAACCGGTGATATAAAACTGGATGGTGGAGCCATGTTTGGGGTGGTTCCGAAAACTTTGTGGAGCAAGGGAATTGAACCAGATGAAAAAAACCGCATTCCTATGACAATGAGGTGCTTATTGGTCCAATCAAAGTCTACAAAAAAGATCTACTTAATTGATAATGGTGTTGGTACCAAATTCAATGAGAAAATGATGGAAATCTACCAGATTGATTTCTCCCAAAAAACCTTACTGGGTTCATTGAAGCATCATGGTTTTACACCTGAAGATATTACCGATGTTATCTTTACCCATCTGCATTTCGATCATTGCGGGGGAACTACTTATTTCAATAAAAATGGCGATATCGAATTCACTTTCCCAAACGCAACATATCATGTGAATGAACGCCACTGGGAAACAGCTACAACTCCGAATGCCCGGGAGAAAGCCAGTTTTTTGAGAGATAACATCCAGCCCCTGGCCTCTTCTACCTCACTCAATTTGGTTCCTGACCATCATGAATTTGAACCGGGATTAAAAACCTTGGTAATGAATGGTCACACTATTGGCCAGCAGCTCCCGGTCATTGAATCAGAAAAAGGAACTTTGGTTTTTGTTGCCGATTTAATGCCTACCCATGTTCATCTCCCTCTTCCCTGGGTAATGGGCTATGATATGTACCCAACTGAAACACTGCTTGAAAAAAAAGCCTTTGTGAATGAAGCTTCTGAGAACAATTGGTTTCTGTTTTTGGAACATGATTTATTTGAAGAAGTTATTACCGTAAAGATTAAAGAGGGTAAGTATATGGTGAACCAACGCTTAACTCTTTTTGATCTTTAACCGCAATTTTAACCAACATTTATAGTTTTTATCTGGGTAAAACGGTTAATTAAAGCATGTCTTCAAAGCAGATACATACCGCAGAAGAGCTAAGAAAAAAACTACGATCAATACATTCTCTTCTTAATAGAAGAGTTGCATTAAATGTTTGGCTAGGTGCAATACTGGTAACCCTTGTCTCGCTTAGCACGCTTATCCTGTTCGAGCAAAATGCATATCTGGATTCACTTACTAAGATTTTTTTGCTCGGGGTTTTAGTTTCACTTTTTGTTGCAATAGTCTGGTTTGGAAACCGCAGAATCAAATCAACGAACTTTATTGAGTTTTATCGCTCTTTCAGCAGGAGTTCTGGAATTAAGGAATTATCGTATGCTCTTGATCTGGAAAAAACCAGTTTTGCACATCCGAAACTGGTTGAGGCTGCAATTTATAAAAACTTAGAACTGGTACAGCCTGAAGTATTCAACCAAAAACTGGATAACTATTTATCTGAATCGCCCATTAGCAAGCAGCTTCGATCAAGAAGTTACTTAGTAGTTTTGGCTTTATTAGTTACCGGATTTACTACGTTCAATTTTGAAAATGCCAGTACCCGACTTGCTTTTTTCTGGCAAAATTTTGAAAAGCCAAACCCCTTTATTTATTCTATTTCCCCCGGGAACGATACCATTGAACAGGGCAGCTCCTTCTCGGTAGGTATTCAGTTTCAGGGCCAGGTTCCCAACCAGGTAACCTTAATGCTAAAATCACCCATAGAAGAAAATTTTCGCCGCAGGGGAATGGACGGGAATACATCGTTCTTTAGTTCCGCGAGTTTCGATCTGAACACCGATATCTCATATTTTGTAGAAATGGATGGCTTTAAGAGCAGCGTATATGAAATAAAAACGCAATTAAGACCGCGCTTTTCGGAGCTTACCGCCACCATTATTCCCCCTTCTTATACCGCACTTGATACAACCTTCTATACATATCCGTTTTCCGATTTAAACGGATTACAAGGTTCTCAGGTAGTTATAAATGGAGTATTGAATAAAACTATTTCAGAACTGATTATTCAGCATTCTACAAAAGAAAGCGAAACAATAAATCAGCAGGGATTGGAATTTGAATACAAATATGTTTTAATCGAATCAGATACACTTAGTTTTCAAATTACAGATGAAAACGGTCTTCAAAATGTAAATCCATTCCGTTTCCTCGTTCACCCAGTTGCCGATGAATACCCTTATGTGGAGCTGCTGGAACCAGTGGAGTCTTTTGAAGCTAGCGATCCATTGGAGCTTAATGCACTTTTCCGGGCAAATGACGACTTTGGGTTAACCGGTGCCACCTTTAACTATGAACTGCGCCGGGCTTTTGTTGATGAGCCCGTCATCAGGCAATTTCAACTTCAAAATCCCCAAAATGGAGTACTACAGCGCTTCGAACTAGAATTAAATGAGCTCGGGTTAAAACCTAAAGACGAACTCACATTTTGGATTGAAGTTTCTGACAACGACGGATACAATGGAGTAAAGACTTCACGCTCGGATCAACTCACCTTGACCATTCCTTCTCTCATTGATTTTTTTGAAGACATTGGAGAGGAAGAAAACGAAGTTCAATCCGATTTAGAAAATATCTCAGAATCGTTTGAGGAAATGCAGGAGCAATATGAATTATTCCGCGAACAACTGATTGAAAATCCGGAAGTGAACTATGAACAACAACGTCAGATACAGGAAGTTCAACAGCAGCAGGAAGAAATTGAGGAACGAATAGAAGAGCTGAACGAAAAATTTGAGGAAATAAAAGAAGAACTATCCGAAAACAACCTTCTATCTGAAGAAACCATGCAAGCTTACGAAGAGCTGAAACAGCTGATGGAAGAAATTGATGATCCTGCATTTAAAGAAGCTTTGGAGCGATTGCAAGAACAAATGAATTCTATGACGCCCGAGCAACTCAGAGAAGCCATGGAAGACGTTGAATTTAATGAGCAGCTTTACCAGGAACGCCTGGAACGTACCATAGAATTATTCAAGCAATTGAAATTAAATACCGAACTGGAACGATTGGCGCAATCATATGAAGATTTGGCTCGACAGGAAGGGGAACTTCAAAACAATACACCTACTCCCCGGGAAGAGCAAGAACAACGTGAATCTACTCAAGATCAGATCGAGCAGTTAAAGGAGCAACTGGATCAGCTTTCAGAAAACTCAACTTCACAAAATGAACAGGCAATTCAGGAATTGCAAGAATTGTCTGAGGAGGAGTTGGATTCCATAAAAGAAGAGATTGAAAAGAAACTGGAGGAACTAGGTGAGCAAGGTGAGCAAGGTGAGCAAGGTGAGCAAGGTGAGCAAGAAAATGGCCAACCTTCAGAAAATCAACAAAATCCACAATCACCAAACCTTCAACAGCGTTTTCAGCAACTTGCAAACCAAACACGCCAGATGCAACAGCAGATGAATCAGCAGCAAATGCAAATCAACATTGCAGGTTTGCAATATGTGCTTTACTCCATGTTAAATCTATCGATTGAGCAGGAAGATTTGGTGACCTACGCCTCAAACACTGAGAACCGAAGCCAGGCTTATGTGGGTTATGCCAGAAATCAGAAAAATGTAGATGATATTTTTCGGGTTCTTTCGGATTCATTATTTCAGTTGTCTACCGAGATACCAGGGTTTTCTAATCAAATCAACGAAAAGAAACTGGAAGTCGAAAACTACCTGGAACAATCCCTCACGCAAATGGCGGAACGAAATCAACCCCGTGCAAGTGTAGCTACACGCCAGGCACTGGGGGGGATTAACGAAATTTCATTTCTAATTGCCAACCTATTAGAACAGCTTCAGAATCAGGGCCAAGGCCAGGGAGGTGGAAGTGGAAGCATGGGTATGCAGCAGATGATTGAGCAGATGCAACAAATAGGGCAACAACAACAGGGCTTAAATCAACAGATACAGGATTTTATTAATGATATGCAAGGAGAGCGACTCACTCGTGATCAAATGGAGCGTTTAGATCAACTCTCCCGCCAACAAAATGCTATCCGCCAACAACTGGAAGAGCTCCAAAGAGGTGGCTCTCTGGAAGGAGGAGATAACCTTGGAAGCGAATTGGAACGAATGATCGAACAGATGGAAGAAACTATTAATGATCTCCGTGGAGGTGCCGTTGATCCCACATTAATAGAACGCCAGCAAAATATACTTTCCAGGATGCTGGAAGCGGAAGAATCGATGCAACAACGTGGAGAGGAAGAAGAACGTGAGGGCAGTACATCAATGGATGTATTACCAACTACCCCTCCCGAACTAACCCTGGAAGAGTTAGAAAAGCAAATCCGTAACCGGCTCAATGATCCTAACTTCACAAAGTATTCTGCAGATTATCAGAGGTTGATAGAAAAATACTTTGAGCTTCTAAAAGAAATTCAGAATCGAGAGATTCAGTGATTCAGGTTGTGTTTTATAATCTGGTGGTAGGCTTCCAGTACCCCATGTGTTGATTTTCCTTTAGTTACAGACGCAACTTTCTTTGTAGGTTCGGCTGCGTTTGCAGGTGCAAAGGGCATCCCCACAATTTTTAACCCGGGAATATCTCCACTGGAATCCCCTATATACGCAATTTCATCCAGTTCAAACCCTAAATGATTTGCAATCCATTTTATTCCCTCTCCCTTATTTGCCCTTTTTAGAATTATATTTACGGAAACATGAGTATGATGCACCTCAAAGTGTTCATAATTATTTGAAATAAATTCTTCACTCTTTGCCCTGATATCTTCTACTATATCAGAATCAGGATTAATAATTCCAATATCCGTGAATTTCGCAAATTCGGGAATTGTTAATGGAAACTTGCCAATAACATTTTTATTTGCCCATTCCTTAATTTCTCTTACCTCTTGTTTTCGCTCATCCGTAAGTGCCGGGGTCCAAGTTAGTTTATTCTTTTCCACATGGTACATCCCACCACCACTTTCAAACA
>JAKSCW010000006.1 GCA_022360375.1 Balneolales bacterium | reverse complement strand
CTGTCTGGGAGCATACTCCATGGCTGGTTCTGCGGTACTTGTAATTGACGCCGGAAGTGCATGCACGATCGATTTTATGAATGAAAATGGGGTTTTTGAAGGGGGAGTGATTATGCCGGGAGTTCAAACCTTATTGAAGGTGTTTCATAAATCCGCACCTGGATTACCCGATTTTGATTTTGAGATTCCCGAAAGCTTCCCGGGGAAGAGTAGCAAAGAATCGTTAGAATGGGGTTTGTCTCAACTTTTTCTAGATGGCCTTAAAGCGAACCTGGAACGATTTGAGCGGGAGAAAGAAGGGTTTGAGTTATTTATTACAGGTGGTGATGCAGAGCTATTGGCTGAGCATGCTGGCATTGCATCTACTGTTCGCAACGACCTGGTTTTTATTGGAATGGAAATCTTTTTGGAAGGTTAATTCTTTTCGATTTTCCGCTCAATGTGTGAAATGACCATTTCCCGCGCTACCTCATTTTTTCCACCCCTGGGAATGATGACATCGGCATAACGCTTACTTGGTTCCACAAATTTGAGGTGCATGGGACGAACAAAATTCTGGTATTGTTCCATTACGCTTTCAACGGATCTGCCACGCTTATGGATGTCTCTTTTAAGGCGGCGGAGCAGGCGGATATCATCATCGGTATCTACGAAGATTTTTATATCCATCAGTTTTAACAATTCCGGTTCACTGAAAATTAAAATTCCATCAATGAGGATTACACTAGTGGGGGTAGCGGTAACCGTTTCTTCTTTTCGGGTATGAGCGGCAAAGTCGTAAACGGGCACTTCAACCGGGTAACCCTGCAACAGCGCTTCAATATGGCGGATCATCAATTCTGTTTCCAGGGAAGCAGGATGATCAAAGTTTTTTTTAACCCGTTCTTCAAAGGGCATGTGTTTCAGGTCGCGATAGTACGAATCATGTTGAAGCAGCAGGATATTGCCGTGCCCAAAATGTTCACAAATATAATTCACAACAGTAGTTTTTCCGGACCCACTACCTCCGGCAACTCCAATTATGAGTGGTTTCATGCGGGATATTAATTTGAAGAACTAAGTTCTAAGGTTTGTTCATATTCCACTTTATAATCGCGAATTGCCCGGAAAATTGCAGAAGCTATTATGGATTCTCCTTCCTCGGTAGTGAGGAAATTGAGTTCGGATGGGTTCGACAAAAAACCAACTTCGACGAGTACAGCAGGCATGGATGCCTCGTATAAAACCTGGAATCCAGCTTGTTTTACACCTCTTGAACTTCTTCTTGCTCTATGTTCAAACTGATAATCAATCATGCTTGCTATTTTTTCGCTGGTAGCAAGAAACCCGCTATGAGCCAGTTCATAGACCATCAGGTCTTCTTCACTGAGTTCTATAAATTGTTTTCCTTCAGTATTAAATACAGTATTCTCTCGTTTCATTACTTCGAAAGAAGCATCGCTTTGATGAAGCCCCAGGAAATACACTTCTGTACCACGTACAGATGGAGATCTAAAAGAATTACCATGTATGGAAACAAATAAATCACCCTCGGCTTCATTAGCTAAAACTCCCCGTTCCTTCAAATCAAGATAGGTATCGTTTTCACGGGTATATACTACCTTCATGTCAGGTATGTATTGTTCAATGTAATCACCCAGTTTTTTCGAAATCCGGAAGGCCACATCTTTCTCATATACTCCTCTGTATCCCACAGCGCCAGGATCAAATCCACCATGACCAGGATCGATTACAATGGTATCGAATTTGATTTTATCTTTTACATGATTGTAGTCTTCATCAGGGTCGATGGAAGTTTGAGGAATTGGGTCAGAAATTTCCAGTAAATCGGGATTAATATCTAAATACCAGTTTCTAGCGATAAATTGTTGGGTGAAAACCTCAACATCATATTGATCAGCATTAGACATAGCCAGCAGAATATCTCTTCTATTCTGATCTAAATAAGCTTGTGAAGTGACGGAAACGTCGGTATCAAGATAAATATCTACCCCAAAGCTGTTCTGTAATTCATACAGTCGGATTTCCTGGATTTTACCCGCTTGAGAAGGCATTCTTATTCCAGTAGTATCAATATTGCTTCCAAATAATTCCATTTGAATTAAATCAGGAGCGGGCTGAATAACCGTAAAGGAATCCACAGGTTGGGAAAGATGGTACCTAACAACATATCCTAATCCATCGCTGCGTTCCGCTTTCGAAATACGTTCTAACTGAACTTGCGCAAAAAGCTGCAAGGAAATTAAAGAGAATACAATGACCAGAGCTGATTTAATCCAGCCTGTAACATATCCAGGTATGGATGTGAGTTTTTTGGGTTTGCCAGCCATAATTTCTTGTAGATGATGCCTAAGATAACGGATTGAAGAACTGAATAAAAGTGGTCTTTCTGAATTACTTAACTTTCTGTGGTTAAGTTTCTTGTATTCCTTCATTAATTATTCATGTTTGCGGGTCATTTTAATTTGACATTAGTCACCTAGCCAATTACAATGAGGTGCACATCTTTTTTCATAAATAAACACTGCAGGAGGAATATATGAATGAGGAAATATTTCTTGACGCCGCTGAAAATG
>JAKSCW010000007.1 GCA_022360375.1 Balneolales bacterium | reverse complement strand
TTGTATTCTGTGATTTCCTCCAGGGGTTCATCATCAGTTGATGTAATTTCATAATGATAAAATTCTACGTATCCGGCATTCTGGTTTCCCTCTACTGTGCGGTATGGGGAAGAAACGAGTACTTCGCCTCCATTTCCGGTGGTAACCCTGCTTCCATAGTACTCTGTGGCAGTGTTATTTCCCGGAAAATCGAAGGTTTCAAACCCGGTTAAAAGACTTTCCCCGTAATAGATTCCATAGTTATAAACCATTCCTTCATTATTAACCCCTGTTCTGTTTGCTCCTACAAAAAGGCCTGCTAATGTGCTTTGTGCAATAGTAACTCCGAAATGATCGTTAGCTGCAGTGTTTTTGCCAAACATTTCAAACGAGAGAAACCATTGATCATCCCTCAGATTAGAGAAGTAAACAGATCCTGTTTGTATGTCGTCAATGTCATTTGATCCCGGTGCGCCTATAAACAAAGTTCTCCAAAAAGTATGATTTGTGGTTTTTGTAAGTATAGCTACATCTACCTGCGTAGCTAAACTATAACCAAACAGATCACCGGAAGTCCCATTCGAATCAAAGAGTTTGGCCACCTGATTCCAGTTCCCGTCATTATCTTGTTCAAAAATGTAAACCGCACCGCTGCGTTCATTTGCTCCTGATGCATTGTAGGCCCCTACAGCAATAAACTGATTATCCAGTATCAAAACAGCGTGCCCAAAGAAGTCATTTGACTCCCCATCATCCGCACTTAATTTAGCAGTTTGCACCCATGCTTCCCCATCATATTCGAATACATAGGCAGCTCCTGATTTAGATTCATTTCCGTCAGCCTGGTAAGCTCCGACTACGGAAAGATTAAATTCCATATCGAGAGCAGTTCCAAAACGACTTCCGAGTTTTGCATCAGTCGGCCTCAGTGTTTGGGTATGCGTCCATGCCGTATCATTATATTCGTATACGAAAACAGATTCTTCCATAAGAATTCCATTCTCACTTCCTAAAGAACCAATGAATGCGGATTGACCACTTATCTTAGAACTTAGCCCGAAATTCGAGAAAGAAGGCAGACCGGATGGGGTTACTTCCTGCTCTATTTCCCAGCCGTCCTCTGTTCTTTTGTAGAAGAAGGCAGAACCTATTGATTTCCTATTACCAATATCCTTTTGCGGAGCAGTGGCAACAGCCATCCAGTCCGAAACTGAGATTGAAAATCCAAAAAGCTGGTTTTCAATGGCTTCAGGTTGTTCTGATTCAATAAATGTTTGCCCATATCCGGGCATTGCATAAGCTGACAGAAGAAGTAGTATAGAAAGTGTTTTAATCGTTTTCATTATTCTGCCTCCACATAAGCTTCAATTTCTAAATCCAGTTCTATAGGTGTACCGTCAAATATGATTGGGGTATGGGTTTTTCGATCTATTCCTCCTACAAAACGATAGCCAGGGGGGAGGACAATTCTAAGCTCATATTCCCCTTCTTCAATTCCATGAATAGCAAATTGCCCTTCGGTGCCTGTAACGGCGAAGTATTCTAGTCCTCCGGTGGATTCTACGTCAAAGCTACCGTCTTTGTCTTCATCCAGAAAGATGCGCAGACCAGACTTTAACGAGTCGGCTTCATCTGGAAAACTGATGAATCCGTATACATCCGGGGCAAAGGCAATCCCTTTGGTTGGGTAGGTTTTGGTGGGAGGGTTGATCCCGTCATCGATCATGGCGTAGAAATACAGAGAATCCGCGGTAGAAAGAAGATCAGGAGATACCGTAATGGTCTCTGTTCCATATCCGTCCTGGTCAAAATTGGTTGCATCCACATGAGTAATAAGAGATGATAATTGGAAAGAACGAACCGTATTCGCATAAAAGGTAATGTGCGTGGAATCCGGCAAAACAGTCCAGTAATCGGCCACCAGGTTAAAGTGATTACCATCAGGGATTACTTCCAGGTCAAGAATTGGATACTGGAAGATATCCTTAACACTCAAAGATACCGAATCCGGAGCCTGGTCTCGGGGAAGAGAGAACAGAACCTGATAGCGTCCGTCCACCAGCGTAGAATGTCCAAGTTCCTCTTCACTCATAGCTGAAGCTGAATGAATGATGAATACGGCTCCGGTATCCTGGGTTACCCAGGTCATATTTTCCTCATAGTCAAAGGTAGGTTGTCCGCTAGAGTCGTCCTGGGAAACCATGGTAGCCCGGGTAACTTCATGGATACCCTCAGGGCCTATCACGGTGACTAGTACACTGTCAATTTCCGAGCCCCAATCCGCTATGAATTGCAGATAGTTAGGAGAAATGGGATCTGCAGTAACCTCGAATGTGTGAGAACTTACGATATAAGAAGAAGAATTAAAGATTTTCTCGTTCTCGTCGTCCTCGATATCGTCCTCGATGTCACTGATTTTACTTTTACTATCAAAAGTACTTATGCTTTGGCTTTTAAATTTGTACTTGGCCCCTAAGTAGTATTTCACCCAAAGTACGGTGATTTTATCCCATGCGGCGGCATAGCTGTCGGACA
>JAKSCW010000008.1 GCA_022360375.1 Balneolales bacterium | reverse complement strand
CTGTTCTTCATGAATAAAGCCGACCACAGGAGTAACCATGTTGTTTGAGTGATCCACATAAAGAGGGGTTAAGCGGCCAATAGTGGTAACGGAGTTTATATTTAAGCCTATTTCTTCGTGGGCTTCACGCAAGGCAGTTTCTTCGTATGTTTCTTCACCCTCCTGCCCACCCCCTGGAAAGCTTAATTGCCCTCCGTGTTTTATGCCCGAAGTACGAAGGGTTAGAATTAATTCTAATTCTGTTTTCCAGGTTATAATTGCAGCCAGTACACTACTATTTCTATAGCCGTTTACTTCCGGAGAGAATGATTTGAAGCTCGGGTTTTTATAAACAGAAGGATACGGGCGCATTTTGAGTTGCGCTTCATGTCCCGGTAAAGTTTTTGTAAGCCGATGAATTAGGAATTCCTGGAAAGCCGTCATGGTTCAAATATAGGTGTTGAACAATGAAACATAAATGGAGTCAGCTTCATTTACATTGTTTTTAAAGAATGCGAGGGCTGCGTACCTTTAATGTCGAATTTTTAAATCCTGTTCATGAAAAAATATAATGTATTTGGCATTGGTAATGCCTTGGTAGACTTAGAGTTTGATGTTGATGAAACATTTCTCTTAAACAATGAAGTACAAAAAGGGGTGATGACACTGGTGGATGGAGAGCGCCAGCAAAACCTGATCAATTCCATGGTGCAAGAACTATCTAAGAAGCAATCCGGCGGATCAGCTGCAAATTCAATGATGGCCATTACCCAGCTTGGCGGGAAGACTTTTTATTCCTGTAAAGTAGCGAATGATGAATATGGAGATTCATTTCTGCTGGATTTCAAAAACGCAGGTATTGATACAAACCTTGATGCTATTGTTCGCGAGGAAGGGAGAACAGGAACATGCCTGGTAATGATTACTTCGGATGCTGATCGTACAATGAATACATTCCTGGGCATAACTGAGATTCTTTCAACGAAAGAAGTAAGTGAGGGAGCCATTAAAGATTCCGAATACATTTATATGGAAGGCTATCCGGTAACTTCAGAAACTGGATTTGAGGCCTTAAAACTCAGCAAAAAAATTGCAGAAGAGAACGGGGTAAAAACCTCTATGACTTTATCTGATCCCACTATCGTCAAATTCTTTAAGCCACGTTTTCAGGAATTAATAGGAGCTTCCGTAGACTTGTTGTTTTGTAACGAGGAGGAAGCCATGGAATTTACCGGTAAATCGAATTTGGAAGAAGCTCGTGAAGCACTAAAAAAGGAGGCCAGGCGATTTGCTATAACGTTGGGCAGGAACGGCGCAATGATTTATGATGGAGATACCTTCATTGACATTGAACCGTATGAAGTAATGGCATTAAATACCAATGGGGCAGGAGATATGTTTGCCGGTGCATTCCTGTATGGCATTACGAATGGCATGACCTATGCAGGTGCAGGGAAATTGGCGAGTTTAGCTTCTTCCAGAATTTGTGCACAATATGGTCCACGTTTGGAATGGCACGAAGTTCAGGAACTTAAAAACCGGTTATCATAATGGCCTGGCAAGAACTAATAGGATGGGCTGGTTTTGCAATTCTGGTTGCTGCATGGGTTCCCCAAACCATTCAAACCATAAAAGCCGGCCGCACTGATGTTAATATGGCGTTTATCTTGTTGTATGTGATCTCCAGCTTGTTACTTACTATTTATGCCATTCTTGAAAATGACCATGTATTCATTGCATTGAATAGTCTTCTTACCTTCGGGAGCGGAATCAATCTTTATTTTAAGCTCTTTCCCAGGAATGGAAATAAATAAACTTGTACTTGCTACCCGAAATGTGAACAAAATCGAAGAAATGAAAGAACTTCTTTCCGATTTGGAAATTGAAGTACTTTCTGCTCTGGATTTTCCGGAATTGGAAGAAGTGGACGAAGATCAGCCCACGTTGGAAGGAAATGCCTTAAAAAAAGCGCGATATGTTCATAAAGTTACCCAACTACCTTCACTTTCTGATGATACAGGGTTAGAAGTAGAAGCCTTGAACGGAGCACCAGGGGTGTATTCAGCCCGATATTCCGGTGAGCATGCTACTTATTCGTCAAATGTGGCAAAATTGCTAAATGAATTATCTGGTATGGAAAACCGGAGGGCTCAATTCCGGTCAGTAATGGCTTTAGTAACCGCAACGAGTGAATTTACTTTTGAAGGGAAGGTAGAAGGTGTAATAGTTGAAAACGAACGAGGGGATGGAGGATTTGGGTACGACCCTGTGTTTAAGCCCATCGGCTTTAAGGAAACGTTTGCGGAGCTTTCCTCACAGCAAAAAAACGAAATCAGCCACAGGGGGCTAGCCATTCAAAAAGTATTGGATTTCCTTCTCGCAAATTCCCAGGTTTAGCCCATGGAATTTGGAGCGCTTGATTACGTGGTTCTGGTTATTTATTTGGTTGCTGTGGCCATTTTTGGATTGAAGGTTTCCGGGAAGCAAAACACTACAAAAGACTATTTCCTTGGTGGGGAGGGCATTCCCTGGTGGGCGGTGCTTTTCTCAATAGTAGCAACGGAAACCAGTACACTTACATTTATTAGTATTCCTGCGGTGGCATATGGAGGGAATCTCACTTTTCTTCAAATTACGTTAGGTTATTTTGCAGGCCGGGTAATAGTCGCATTGTATTTTCTTCCAAAATACTTCCAGGGCGAGATGTTTACTGCATACCAATTTTTAGAAGTTCGCTTTGGCAGACCAATGCGGGTGGCGACAAGTTCAACGTTTATGATTACGAGGCTGTTAGCAGATGGAGTACGCCTTTTTGCTACAGCTATTCCACTAGCAATTATTTTGCGTTTGGGGGGAGCCTTTACTGGCTGGGGAGATCTGGAAGTGTATTTATTGTCTATTTCTATTATTTCAGTGACAACCCTTTTCTACACATTTTTTGGTGGAATTAAGGCGGTAGTTTGGATGGATGTAGTTCAGCTTGGTGTATACTTGGGGGGCGCTGTTATTGCATTATTCGTGATATTAAATAAGCTTCCCGGAGGATGGGCAACAGTCCAGGAATTCGCTTCAACCGGGAACAAATTCCAGGTTCTGGAATTAGGTTTTGATCTTTCTTTTAAAGAGTTCATTGCTCAACCCTACACATTATTGACTGCTTTGATAGGTGGTGCTGTTTTCTCGCTGGCTTCTCATGGAACTGATCAGTTATTAGTTCAACGTATATTGGCTTCAGGAAAATTGAAATCAGGTCAAAAGGCACTAATCTGGAGTGGATTGGTAGTTATGTTCCAATTCGGTTTGTTTCTTGTTATTGGACTGATGCTTTATGCTTTTTACGAGGCTGCGAATCCAGGTACGCTGGGTTTATCTACCAATGATGAAATCTTTGCTAAGTTCATTGTGGAACAACTCCCACAAGGAATTTCCGGTTTGATTGTGGCTGCTCTGTTTGCAGCAGCAATGAGCAGTCTGAGTTCTTCTCTGAATTCTCTTGCATCTGCAACCAATTTCGATCTGTATAAACCGCTTTTCAGAAAAAACAGTAGTGACCAGGAAGACCTGTATACGTCAAGAATAATCACATTAATTTGGGGGTTCATTCTTACAGGTTCAGCATTTGTATTCGCGGTACTGCAACTGCAAACAGGAGAACGACCCACAGTAGTAGAACTTGGGTTAGGCATTGCTTCGTATACCTATGGCGGGTTATTAGGTGCATTTGGGCTCGGTATGCTTTTTAAAAAACCTGCGACTCAGGACGCATTGATTGGTTTTTTTGTTGGCTTAATTGCACTTCTTTTTCTGGTAAACGGTCCTGTTCAGCAGATTTTACCCGGCGATGGTTTAGTAATTGCCTGGCCCTTATATACCTTAATCGGGAGCTTAATCGTGATTGTCAGCGCCGTTTTTTCTAACTGGATCAGGGTTAATATCAAACATTGAAGTTTTTGAATTCCCAGTTTTCACAATGTCAATGAAATCATTCAATCCGGATAAATTTTGAAGATCTACTTGGTAGTCAATCGTTGAGTAGAGTTCCATTAGCGCATTTTTCAATTCCTTATCATGATTACTTGTATCGATACTTAGAAGTATTTCACTGGTTTCGAAATTCTTCTTAATAAGGCTGAGGTAAAAATCTTCGCTAATATCGGTTTCTACTCTTTGAAAAGTCAGGATTAAGTCTTCAAGATCTTCATTCATAACGATATACTTAAAAGAATCCGGACGATTTCTTACCCATTTAATTTTTTGATCTAATGTAGCCGATTGGATCTCATAAATTGCATTGATATACTCTTGTGTCGCTCTCATGTTATTGGTGCTGAGATGATTAAAGTTGCTAACTTCTTAAAACTTCTGATAACTTACAAAAGTAAGTTAAATTTTCTTAACATTTTAATTTTGAACATAACACACCCAGATTTGTGTTTCGTGCGCAATGCAGTTGGATAATAAAGAAATTGTTCCGGAATTCTATGAAGCATTTGCAAGGCTGGATTTTGAAGGAATACTGCAAATTTATGCTAAAATGTTCATTATCATGATCCAATATTTGATATCCGGGGAGATCAGGTTTCGGGTCTCCGGGATATGATGCGTACG
>JAKSCW010000009.1 GCA_022360375.1 Balneolales bacterium | reverse complement strand
TGCGGGTATAGATCTTCTTTCCATATTTCAGTCTATTGAGTCTGGAAATATTCGCTTGCGAATTGAAATTGACTTTGGGGATGGTGGTTACTTTAATTGTTTCTTGGGTTACCCTGAATATAATTTCGATGAGATAGAAAAAACGAGTAATGCTTCAGCATTGTTTAATTTTGACGTTGATTTTGTAACTGGTTGGACGTTAGCCCAGGATACACCTATTTCCTCTGAAGTTGGCCAAGACATTATAAGTTTAATGCCCCAATTCTCAACAGATTTTGTTTTCGTTTATCAGGCACTTTATACAATATTTAGTGAAATATGTGGCTGGCCGGATCAAGTTATTTATGCTTGCTCGAATATTGAAGCTGAAAACTGGCGTTATTACACTTATCCCAAAGGAACAACCGGCATACCAGATCCAAACGTAATTTTCAGGGAAATGAAAATGCCGGTACATAATAATACCAGTGCCTGGAATGATAACACCTTGGGTGAAATGCTACAGGATTTTGCAGAAATGTTTTTTTGCTCTCTAGGATATTCAACTTTGTTCCAGAAACCCATGGTTCACCATTACTTCCAAGGCCAGCGTGACCAGACTTATGCTTTTGTTGAGATTGAAGGACTTTTACAAACAATCACATTTAGCGGAACTAGCGCACCGATAACTTTGGATTCCAGCAAGTTTTCTAACACAAAAACAAAAAAGAACATAAGTTTTCAGCCAATACAAGCTGTATCTATTCAACGTTCAGGTGTTGAAGCCTTACCTGAACATCCTACAAGTTCTTATGCTAAGAATCATTTGTTAGACTCTCCTCATTATAATGATCAGATTAAGCGAGAGTTTATTGCCGGTAATTTTTATTTGAATTGGCTAGTGCAAGATCAGCCAGATCCATCGATAAGTGATATTTTCCCCGGTCGATTATTTGATCGCGATTTTTTTGGTATAACAAGTGGCTTAAATGATCTTACCAACTTACAAGTTGGATATTGGTCAAACTTGCTTTTCAGACTTCGAAGCGGATTAGATATTACTATTACTGAGTGGTTAGACCCCATGCTCCCCCAAGAAATAGATGGAGAGATTCACCGTCTAATTAGTGGCCGAAGACACCCTATTAATATCACAACTGAATTTCAAAGCATCGTTATAGGCCCGGAAGATAATTTCAGTTAAAAGTGGTAAGTTTTGGTTGGAGTCAGCTGTCAACACAAAAAAACCAACCTAAACCATTTGTTGTAGTTTTGCCCGGGAAAATTCGTGGTTTGGGACATTGGTACATTATCTTGGAAGCGGTTCCACAATCATTAATACACGACTATTTCAGATGGAAAATACTATTGAAAACGAACTCTCTTTTGAATTAAATGAAGACCAAAAAATGATTCGGGAGAGTGTAAAAGAATTCGCTGAGCGACACGTCGCTAATACCATTATTGAGAGAGATGAAACCAAAAAATTCCCTCATGAAATTGTAAAGAAACTTGGGGAAATGGGGATGCTTGGTATCTACCATGAAGAACAGTACGGAGGAGCAGGATTTGACACATTAAGCTTCTGTTTGGCATTGGAAGAAATAGCCCGGTGGGATGCATCACTGGCGCTAACAGTAGCGTCACATACTTCACTGGGAACGGGGCACATCGCTATTGCAGGAACCCATGAACAAAAGCTGAAGTATATGCCTGGCCTATGCTCTGGTGAAAAGCTTGGAGCCTGGTGTTTGACTGAGCCTGGATCAGGAAGTGACGCCTCCGGAATGAAAACTACCGCCGTCCGGGATGGAGATCATTTTGTAATTAACGGGTCCAAAATTTTTATCACCCAGGGTTCCGTAGGTGATGTATATGTAGTGCTCGCTAAAACAGATCCAACTAAGGGAACCAAAGGAATTTCTGCCTTTATCGTCGAGGGACATTGGGAAGGAGTTAAGGCGGGGCCGGGAATCCACAAGCTTGGTTTAAACACATCCGATACTACCGAAGTAGTATTCGAAAATGTAATTGTACCAGCACAAAACTTGTTGGGCGAAGAGGGCATGGGCTTTATCGATACGATGAAAGTACTTGATGGTGGCCGGGTTGGAATTGCCGCCCTTTCAGTTGGGATAGCCCGTGGTGCGCTGGAAGAATCTTTAAAGTATTCGATGGAGAGAAAACAGTTCGGATCACCTATAGGCAACTTCCAATACATGGAGGGCAAAATGGTGGATATGGCCACTGAAATTGACGCCGCTCGTTTACTTACCTGGAGGGCTGCATGGTTGAAAGACAATGGAAAACCGCATACCAAAGAGGCTTCCATGGCCAAGCTTTTTGCATCTGAATTATCGGTACGGGCTTCACTAGAGGCGGTACAAATTCACGGAGGATATGGGTATACCAAAGAGTACCATGTTGAGCGTTTCCTTCGGGATTCGAAACTTATGACTATCGGGGAAGGAACGTCTGAAGTTCAGCGATTAGTGATAGCAAGGGAATTGAAGAAATCAATGGTGTAATTCCAGGCAGGAATTCTTACCATCACAAGAAAATTTTCAGCCTTTACAAATGTCCAAAAATCTCTTCAACATCGATGACGCTTTTCTCTTTGAATCAGAATTGAATGAGGAAGACCGACTCATCATGGAAACCGCCCGGGATTATGCTCAAGCTAATCTTGAACCCCGTGCATTAAAAGGAAACACCGAAGAATACTTCGACCAGGATATTGCCAAGGAAATGGGAGAAATGGGATTGCTGGGAGTGAATATTCCCGAAGAATATGGAGGTGCGGGAGCAAGCTATACTGCGTACGGTTTGGTAGCTCGAGAAGTAGAGCGTGTCGATTCTGGTTACCGTTCGTTTATGAGTGTGCAGTCTTCACTGGTAATGTACCCGATTTCCATTTTTGGAACCGAAGAACAAAAACAGCGCTTTCTTCCTCGTCTGGCTTCCGGTGAAATTATAGGATGTTTTGGGTTAACGGAACCCGATCACGGCTCTGATCCCGGTTCCATGGTTACAACCGCGATAAAAGTAGATGGCGGTTGGAAACTGAATGGTGCCAAAATGTGGATCACCAATTCCCCAATCGCAGATGTGGCCCTGGTTTGGGCGAAAGCCAAAGAAGACAAAAACGCAGAAGGCATCATACGTGGCTTCCTGGTTGAAAAGGGAATGAAAGGCTTCACTGCCCCTCATACCAAATACAAAATGAGCCTGCGTGCTTCTGAAACCGGCGAGCTGGTTTTCGATGATGTTTTCATCCCCGAAGAAAATGTTTTCCCGGATATTCGTGGCCTTAAGGGCCCATTCATGTGTCTGAACAGTGCCCGCTATGGAATCGCCTGGGGAACCATCGGTGCAGCAGAATTCTGTTATCAACGCGCACGCCAGTATGTGTTGGATCGCAAACAATTTGGCCATCCATTAGCGGCGAACCAGCTCATCCAGACTAAGCTGGCAAATATGCTCACAGACATCACAGGCATGCAGATGCTGGCGCTTCGGTTAGGCCAGTTAAAGGATGCCGGGCGCGATCATCCATCCATGACTTCCCTTGCAAAACGTAACAACTGCGGGAAAGCCCTGGAGATAGCACGTGTTGCCCGCGATATGCACGGCGGAAACGGGATTACAGGTGATTACCGGGTTATCCACCACATGGTGAACCTGGAGTCTGTAAATACCTACGAAGGCACCTACGATATTCATGGGCTGATTCTTGGTCGGGAAATAACCGGCATTCAATCGTTTACTCCAAAGGGATAGTGCGATTTACCATTTAGATGTTTATTCTGTTGTGAATAAGTATCTCTGTCATGGCCAAGAAAATTCTCCTCGTATTAGCTGCAGCTCTGGTAATTCTCCAGTTTTTTCAAATTGATAAAACCAATCCTGCTTCCGATCCGGAGCTGGATTTAATGGTGCTCACTAATCCTCATGAGGAAGTAAAGCAAATCCTGAAAACAGCCTGCTACGATTGCCATTCCAACAGCACCACCTACCCGTGGTACACCAATATTCAACCTGTGGGTTGGTGGGTGAAAGGTCATATAGATCACGGAAAAGAACATGTAAATTATGCCGAATTTGGCTCCTACCCACCACGAAGAGGAGACCATAAGCTGGAAGAATCGGTGGAATATGTTCTTAATAAGGAAATGCCCCTTCCCTCTTATACCTGGTTTCATGGGGATACCAGGTTAACTGA
>JAKSCW010000422.1 GCA_022360375.1 Balneolales bacterium | reverse complement strand
GCCCAAATAACCCGATAGAGGCAATAAACAAAGCCAGGATTGTAAACGCGTTAAGGAGGGTACCCAGGTTTAAATCTGTTTTATACATATTGTCGAATGCATCATCCAGGAAAGCATATTCGAAAGGATAATCCGGAGAGAAGGTGATCACCGTTTCCTCAACAAAAGCGATGGTTTCATCCATATTTTCGGGACGAATTTTCATTACCAGGTAATTGTAATCGTGCGCCTGGTTAAATCCGATCATGAGGGCGGCCTGTTCCAATCGGAAGGAAAGGAAACTGAAATCCTTCACCACACCAACCACATCTCCTTCCCTTTGCCACAGTACCAACCGGGTACCAAGTACTTCCTCGGGGGTAAATCCCATTCCTTTAACTGCTGACTCGTTCAGAATGAAGGCATTGGTTTCGTCCGTCGAAAAACCCTCCGAAAAATACCTCCCCGCTATCAACTCGATATCCATCATTTCGAGGTAATCGTAATGCACGTTTTGCAGGTAGAATTTTACCCGGTCTTCCCGGCCATCCCAGTTTACACCGGATGTGCTGCTTCGAATATTATTTGGCAGATAACTTCCGGAAGAAACCGAAACGATGTTAGGGTTGGTTTGCAGGTTTTGGGAAATCGTTTCGTAATGCTCAAAAATGTTGTCGTCCATCAGTTGCACTGTCAAAACCTGGTCCCTTGAATAACCGACATCTGCAGTTCGGATAAAATTGAGCTGCTGGAAAATTACGATGGAGCTGATAATGAGAATTGTGGTAATTGCAAACTGACCTGTTACCAAAGCATTTCGCATAAAAGTATTTCCCTTACCACCCTTGGAATGATTTTTAAAAATACCGGAAGGCTGCAACGCAGACATATAAAATGCGGGGTAGCTGCCCGACAGAATTCCGACAACAAAACTTACTCCTAGTACAGAAAGCCAAAATTCAAACCTGGCAATGAATTCAATACTAATGGGACGATTTACTAATTCTACAAATGGAGGGAAAAATACCCAGACCAGAATTACAGCTGCAATAATGCTGAATAAAGAAAGAAGTACTGCTTCCGAAATGAACTGCATGATAAGATTGGAACGCAGCGCTCCAATTACCTTTCGGACTCCAATTTCTTTCGCTCTGATGATGGCCCGTGCAGTAGCCAGGTTCATGTAGTTCACACAGGCAATTAAAAGAATAATTAACCCGATCAGAGAAAGAGTATATACATAGGTGATATCCCCGCGGGTTCGGGCTCCAAGATCATGATTAAGGTGTGCCGATTTAAGGTGAATATCTGCCAGGGGCTGGAAAAAAAGCGCCGGAATTTCGTCCGGTTGCTTCTGATAGTAACCCATTCCGGACATTTGCGTGGTATAATACTCATCGATACCAGCCAGTAAATCCTCATTGAGGTCATGGTTGTCTGAAAGTTTCACGTAAGTCAGATACCCATTGCTATCCCAGTGATTTAGGTTGTTTTCATGCCAGGAACTGGATTTTTCATTAGTGACGAAAGTGAATTTTAAATGCGAGGTCTCGGGAATGTCGCCTATTACACCGGTTATGGTTTTCGGTATGGTTTTAGTTGAATATTCCTGTATGAAATCGATCGTTTCTCCAACAGGGTTTCGATTTCCAAACATTTTTTCAGCCAGAGATTCAGTTAAAATGATAGAAGCAGGGTCATCAAGCGCATTGGCCGGGTTACCATGCAGCCAGTCAAATTCGAAGGTTTCAAAAAACTCACCACCAGCATCCAGTCCATCCTCATAAAAAGAGTTTGCTCCGGATTTAATCAACCCTGTACCCGGGCTGATATAAGTTGTGTGTTCAAATTGAGCAAAGTTGTCTTTTAAACCCGAATGAAGAGGAATGGGAGTTACTGCGTGCCAATGCGACCCTTCATGTGGCTCACCGGCCCGTTCCCGGACAACCCTGTAGATGTTTTCGGAATCTTCGAAATGCTTGTCATAACTCAGTTCATGCTGTACAAAAAGTGCGATAAGCAGGAAGCTTGCCAATCCTACGGCTAGTCCAAGAATATTGATTAACGAATAGCTTTTGTGTTTTCTAAGTCTGCGCAGAGAAATTTTTAAGTAGTTCAAAAACATGCCTAAGGTCCAATAGAGTTTGTGAATAATTTTTGAGGGTGCGAACCGAATTAACTGGAACCAATACCATCGGTTAGCGGTGTTTTTTCCTTCGGTCTCAGCCAGGTAGTGATAATGCTCTTCAAAATCGCCGAGGGTGGTTTTCCACACATCATCGTACAGAAGCTTGGAGAGTACCTTCTCAGCCAGTTTAGGAGGTCTGATACGATTCATTATTCCGACCTCAGACTTTTTACCGGGTTGGCAGTAGCCGTTTTCAGAGATTTAGCACTTACCGTGAGAAGGGCAATACCAAATACAATCACACCTGCGGTAAGAAAAATGGCAGGTCCCAGGTCTATCCGGTAGGCGAAATCTTCCAGCCAATACCTGGATAAGAACCATCCCAGTGGTACAGCAACCACGAAACTGATGCCTACCAACTTCAGAAAATCCTTGTTAAGGAGAGTGAGAATCTGAATTACATCTGCGCCAAGTACTTTTCTTATGCCAATTTCTTTGGTTCTTTGCTCTGTAATAAAAGTAGCCAGCCCAAAAAGCCCCATACATGCAATAAAGAGCGCCAGGATAGAAAAGTAATTGAACAAAGTACCAAGGCGGATATGTTCGTTATACATATTCATATATCGTTCATCCAAAAATGAATAAGAGAATGGATAACCGGGCGAAAATTCCTTAATCACGTGTTCCACTCCGGCAATGGTTTCCTGGATATTCTGCCCATTGGTTTTAAGGAGCACATGCCGATGGGTAAATTCAGGGCCCAACATAATAGTTAATGGTGCAATAGGTTGGTCCAGCGATTGAAAATGGAAATCTTTTACCACACCCACGATGGTTCCGTCATTTCCCCACACCTGGAAGGATTTCCCAAGCGCTTCTTCATTGGTCCAGCCCAATTCCCTCACCGCCGATTCATTGATCAGGTAGTCTTTTTCCATTTCTTTATGCAAATCAGGGGAGAACGCTCTTCCGGCGATCACTTCAAGATCGAGTATACTCGTGAAATCAAACCCGACAGGGGATACATAAATGGTAAGCTCTTCATTTTCCTCTTGCCCTTCCCATTCAGTACCCCGGGTGCTGCTGCTCATATAAATGGGATTCATTTGGGAAGAACTGACCATTTCAACACCTGGATTTTTCAGCAATTCCGTTTTTACCGTTTCAAACCGGTCCCATAACTCAGGATCACGATTAGATACCGTGAGTACCTGTTCCCGGTTTAGCCCGGTATCGGTAGTGCGCATAAATTGCAATTGCTGAAATACTACAATAGAACCGATGAGGAGAACTGCAGTAATAGTGAATTGACCCACCACAAGCAGGTTCCGGAAAAATGCATTCCCTTTCCCACCTTTAACCTGGCTTTTAAGAATAAGGATGGGTTTTAGCTTAGACATATAAAATGCCGGATAACTTCCTGCAAAAGCTCCTACCACTAAACTTATGATGAGGGAGGCTCCCCAGAATTCCCACTGCAAAAAAATCTGGCTGGTTAATTCGCGTTCCACTAAACCACTGAATGTGGGTAGCAGCAAAGCCACTAAAGCAACCGCTCCTGCAATCCCTAAAAATGAAATTACCACAGCTTCCGACAAGAACTGCATCACCAGGTTGGATTGATAAGCCCCAATCACTTTCCGTACACCTACTTCTTTTGCACGAGTAAGGGATCGCGCGGTAGCAAGATTCATATAATTCACACAGGCAATCAATAAGATGATGATCCCGATCACCGAAAGCATGTACACGGTATTCATACTGCCCGCTGCAGATGGGTTAAAATTTAAGTGACGAGAAGTAAGGTGAATATCCTCCAGAGGTTGGAGTACATAATTAGGAAGGCCATCGGGATTGTCTTGATAATACTGGGAACTTGCTGTATAAGTGTTAGCAAAATCCGGGAGTTTTTCAGAAAAGTCGGCAGCCGAAGCTCCATCTCTTAGCGTGATGAACGTGTAGACATTGGTGTTGCCCCATTCATTCAGATTATATTCGTAATAAGGGGTGGTTTGATCATTCGCGATATATTGAAAATCGAAATGCGAGTTCTTAGGCGGATCAGCTACTACCCCCGTTACTGTTTTTTCGGTTTCTCTGCCGTTGGGGTATACCTGCTGAAGGGTTTGGCCAATTGGATTCTCATTTCCAAACAGGGTCTCGGCCATGCTTTGGGTAAGAATGATGGAATTGGGATCGTCGAGGGCGGTAGCTTCATTTCCCCGGTACCAGGTGTAGGTAAAAATGTTAAAGAAATCTCCGTCAGCACCAGCTCCATAAGCATCAAAAGCTTCGTTATTTGCACGAAGTATAGCGCCTGAGTTGGTAAAATAAGCGGCATACTCCACTTCCGGGTAATCCTGTTTCATTGTTGCCGCCATTGCAGTGGCTGTGATGGCAAACCAGTTAGAACCGAGGTATTCATTTTCAGGCTGCTGTTCAACCACGCGGAAGGTGCGCTCACTATGCGTATGAAAAGAGTCGTAACTGAGTTCATACCGGATGAACAAACCAATAAGAATAAAACAGGCCAGCCCGATGGTAAGCCCCATGATGTTTATGAAGGAATAGCTCTTCTGATTTTTCAGGTTTCGAAAGGCAATTTTGAGATAATTCTTGAACATAGAGACGGACCAATAGAATTTGTGTACGATTTTTGAAGGGGCATAGCGAAATAACTGTGACCAATACCAACGGTTAGCGATGTTTTTCCCCTCGGTCTCAACCAGGTGGTGATAGTGCTCTTCGAAATCGCCCAGGGTGGTTTTCCAGACGTCATCGTATAAAAGCTTAGTCAGTAGCTTCTCGGCTATTTCAGGCGGACGGTGATCCATTTCAGGCTGCTCCGAAAATGAGTTGAGGAACGCCTTGCCAGATAGTTTGCTGAACGGTATAAATCTCCCGGAGAGATTCTTTTCCAGCTTCCGTTAATGAATAAATTCGCTTATGCCGGCCTCCTCGTTCCGGCGTGGATTCCGAAAAATGAGAAGTGATCAGTCGTCGCTTTTCAAGTCGCTCCAGAGGCATGTATATGGCACCCAGGGACCAGTTTTTTCCCGTTATTTCAATCAGTTTTTCACGGATGGGGATGCTATAGGCATCTTCTCCGAGTTTGAAAACAGCGAGTAAAATATATTCTTCGGATCTTGTCAGGAGTTTCATATGTTCAATTCTTATTTTTTGGAACTAATCGCAATACTACTGAAAAAAGAATTTGTTTCAAATTTTTAGAATTGGGTAAAAAAGTAATGCAATAGGATTACATTTATTCCTAATCTACCTTTCTGAAGAACTGGTTCCTGGCTCTGTATTGGGTTACATAGAACCCGTCAACGTGGCCGTTATCATCTCTCCGGAATTCCACAAAATCAGCGTACCATGCTGAACCCCTGAACTCATCTTCCCAGGCCTGCTCTAAGTCAATTTCTCCATTCTGGAAGTGCCAAAGCTTCAGTTTGCCATCCTGAAGCATCACCTTATAGGAAGTTTCCAGTTCATCACTCATATACTCGCCTTCATATTCAGAGGAATTGCCGAGTGTTACGGTCGTTTCACTGCCCATTTTGAGGCTGTGAATATTATTATAAACCAAATGAGTTATTTGCCCGTTATTACCGGCATAAAATTTCATGGTTCTGTTGCCATAAGCCGGGATTTGAAACAGGCTGTCTGAAAGGGCAAACATGGGGAATTTATCTTCATTCGTTGCCTGAGTCCACAATTGTCCATCGTTCTTTGTTAAGTGAACATACCAGCCCGGGCCTAATCGGTATGTACCTGTATAAGCATCCAGAAGGCTTTCCGAAATGGAGAGATTTTCCAAAGTGTCAGATTCATCATTGTCATTGGAAGCCTGCTGTTCAGTTTGTTGTCGCGGAACATAATAACCCGCAATCCGGCCAACGACATTGAATGCATTTTTACCATTGTTGTTAAGTACTACGATTGCTAAATCGTATTCTGGTAACAAAGCGATGTAGGTTCTGAAGGAAGCCCATCCACCCGAATGGGAAATCCATGGCGTTCCTCTGAAAGTACTTTCCGAAATTCCGTACGCGTAGTTGTTGTTGTCACCATTAGATAAAGGTTGGGTTTGCAGCATTCGCCCGACAACCGGTTTTTTCTCGTCCGAAGGATACATCAAATGAGTAGCCCACTTCGCCAGGTCGGTGGTGGTAGAGAATAAAGAGCTTGATCCAAGGGCGGTGAGTAAATTGGACGATGGATGGAACCCTTCGTCAACCTGGTAATAACCAACGGCCCTGTTTTTAATCACTTCGTTATGATCGTCTAAAAATAAGGTTTGTGTCATACCCAATGGTTGGAAGATGTTTTGATCCGTCCATTCCCGAAACGTTAAACCGGTTGTTCGTTCAACAATTTCAGCGAGCAGGTTATAGCCGGTATTTGAATAGCGATATTCATCACCGGGAATAAAATTTAACTCCTCCTGTTGATACGCCATCCTAAGGATGTGATCCATACTGATGACATCTTCAAAAGTTCTTCCTGAAAGCGGAAGGGTACTGGTCCAGTCTCTGATTCCGCTGGTGTGGTGTAGTAAATTCCCTATCGTGATCGGGTGACCAAATTCCGGTAGTTCGGGGATGTATGTTCTCACATCATCTTCTACAGAAAGGACGCCTTCTTCTTCCAGTAAAGCGATGGCATATCCGGCAAATTGCTTGGCAAGGGATGCAAGATCAAATACCGTATTAGGGGTGATCGGAACCTCATAATCCAGGTTCGCTAATCCATATCCTTTATTCAGGATGATTTCTTTGTCCTTTATCACTAAAACGGCAGAACCAGGAGTCATCCCGGAAACCGTTTCAAGGATCAGAGAATCCACTTTTTGGTGCAGCTCCTCAGGTTGAATCTGACCCAGAACAGGTGTGGAAATAGTGGTTAAAAGCAGAAATAAAACCGGCGAGAGAATAGTCGAATTTTTCATAAGAGATAAAAGTTGACGTAAAGTTGAAAATACCCGAACCACTATTGACAGGTTTCGGATATTCAATTCTTATTTTTTGAAACTAATCGCCATACTACCAAAAAGGATATTTGTTTCAATTTTCCGGAATTGGGAAAGAATTTTATTTTTCGACTGGAGATGGAGGAGGGAACCAGGCTAAGCTACCAGGTAAAATCGGGATGGTTGAAAGCTTTATTATTGCTTTAT
>JAKSCW010000010.1 GCA_022360375.1 Balneolales bacterium | reverse complement strand
CATTAATAAAAAGCCTGCAATTGCCAGGATACAGAAGATGAAATAAGTTCCTGAATTCCCAAGATTTGACAGCTCCCAGGGGAATACAAACTGTACCAGCCAACTTGTTAGCGAGTTGATAAACCCTATAACCGAAATTGCAATACCACGCACATTATTCGGAAATAATTCAGAAAGCATTACCCACATTACAGGACCCAGAGAAACTGCAAAACTTGCCACAAAACCAAGTATTCCAATCAGGATTAAAATCGGATTCATGCTGATTGATAACTGGATTAACTGCCCCTCATACCTGGCGTATTCCTGGTCGCTTAAAACCTGCTTTAGCGCCCCCTTAAATTCTAAGTCGTTTTGGTATTCAATGCCTGCTATTTCCTGTAGTCGCTCCGCATCAATGCCATCAATTACCTCTATACTCTCGGCACTTAATTGATAGGTGGCCAGTTTAAATCCATACGATGTGAGGGCCATGCTGAGTGCAATTCCGGCAATTCCGATGAGCATCAATGGTTTCCTACCCATTCTATCGATAAGTAGCATTGCAACAATGGTAAAAATAACATTTATGATTCCCACCCATACAGCCTGTGCAAATGAGGCGTTTGCGCCTATACCTGATTGTTCAAATATGGTTGTAGCATAGAAATAGATGGCATTCACTCCCGTAATCTGCTGGAATACCCCGATAATTAATCCTATGGTTAATACAAATCGGAGTCTTTTATCGAAGAGTACATGTATACCCGTTTTTTGTGTGGTTGATTCTGCCTTTAAACTCTGTTCTATTTCTTTGAACTCTTCTTCCGCATGTTTGGCTCCATGAAAAGAAGCTAAAACCTGCTTTGCCTGTTCCAGTTTCCCTCGCATAAATAGCCATCGGGGAGTGTTCGGAATAAAAAACAGAAAGACGAAGTAAATAACTGCCGGAATTGTTTCTATTCCGAGCATCCACCGCCAGGCGGTTTCTTCAGTGATAAATTCGCTTACTCCTATTTTGTTCAGAAGGAAATAATTAGAGAAGTATGCAGCGGAAAAACCTAATACAATATTAAGTTGCTGAATAGAAACGAGTTTTCCGCGGATACCTGCGGGAGAAATTTCGGCAATATAAACAGGTGCCAACACGAGTGCGGCGCCGAATGCAAAACCGCCAATCATCCGGGCGATAACCAACATTTGGTACCCGGTAGCATACGCTGAAAGAATAGCTGATAATGCATACAAAAAAGCTACTCCTACAAGCACGTACTTTCGGCTTAGATAATCGCTTATTCTTCCTGCAATGAGCATTGCAAACATTGCAGCAAATGAAGGAGCACTAACCACCCAACCTAACTGGATATCATTAAGCTGAAATTCCGGCCGTATGTATCGGATAACACCCGAAATTACAGAGGCATCAAAACCAAACAGAAAACCTCCCAGTGATACGATCAGAGCGACAAAACTAAGTTTTGCTATCGAGCCATTTCCAGCCATACTTAGTTATTCCCCGGGGTATTTAAGATCTATTTGAGCCCTTATTTCATCTATTATCGATATTAACTCAAGGCTGTTTTGATGGCTCCATAACCTGCTCTCTATGGCTTCATTTTTGATACACTTGTGGCATTCCAAAATCTCATAATAAAAACCAAAACCGGTTAACGGTTTTTCACTCTTGTGTTCTTTATTACTATTATTTTTGAAATACGAATATGAAGATGTTTCATGCCAAACGGGGTTTAAATTGAAACGCCCCTTTTCTCCGCTTATAGTAGCTATCATATTTGATTGAGATGCAAAACTGGTAAATAGTGCGGCAATTGCTGAATCATAGGTAAGCATCATAGCCGTTTGGTAATCGACTCCCGATGAATGCTTAATGGAAATGGCCTGGATTTTATTCGGCACTCCTAGTAGTGCATAACTTAAAAAAACAGGATATACCCCCATATCAAGCAGGGCACCCCCGGCTAAGTTTAAGTCAAACATGCGGCCAGGTTGTTCCTCAACATAAAATGAAAAATCCGCATTGATGTATTTTACCTTGCCTATTTCTCCGGCATTCACTTTTTCGATCACTTCAGTTATAGAAGGATTAAACCTGGACCAGAATGCTTCCATAAAAAACTGGTTATTCTTTCGCGACGCATCTATCATTTTTTGTGATTGCACCTTGTTTAGAGCAATTGGCTTTTCACAAAGCACCGACTTACCTGATTCAAGTGCCCGAATAGTTAATTCCGCATGTGAGTGATGTGGAGTCGCGATGTATACAATTTGAATTTCTTCATCTTCAAATAACTCTTCGTAAGAACCGTATGCCTTTAACGCCTTATACTTTCCCTGGAATTCGGTAGCTTTTTCCAGGTTTCTGGAAGCCACAGCACAAAGTAAGGCATCTTCAACAAGAAGAAGATCCTGAACAAATTTATGGGCTATTTTTCCAAGCCCAATTATGCCCCATCTTATTTTTTGGTTCATATAAAGCCGTTGGTTCCGAGGTTTAAAGTACGCTACATTATAACAATAAATTCCTCTTTACTTAAAATATTTTTTTAAGTAAATAAAAAAAATTCTCGATAAAAACCTTTGTTATACACTTTTAACCCAGTACTGGATTACTTTAAGCGGAATAAATGAAAAAATAGAGAAAAGAAAATGAAATTTTTTTGCAAACTAAATCTGTTCTCTCCTGAATCTGAAACTAAATTCTGTACCTTCATCGGTAATCACCCTGGTATCCGAATTCAGTTGTTTTGAAAGGGTTCGTATTAACTTCATTCCCAGGGATGGTCCGGGACGAGAATAATTCATTTGATCAAGCCCCACCCCATTGTCTTTAATTGACAAAACCAGATCAGATTCATTCTGCTTAAACTTGATTTTAATGGTACCAATTTGTTGTCCATTGAAGGCATGTTTGTAACTATTCGTTACTATTTCATTGATTAATAACCCACATGGAATTGCCTGAGTGATTATCAAATTGATATCGTCCAGGTCAAAGTCAATGGAGATATTCTTAGTATTAGAATCTACTGCATCTGAAATCGTATGAACCAATTCTTTAATGTACGATTGAACATTAATATCAGAAAGATTCTCATTCTGGTATAATTTTTCATGCACAAGAGCAATGGAATGTACCCTCATTTGGCTATTCTTTAGCACCGTTCGTGCACTTATATCATCGGTAGTATAAGATTGCAACTCCAACAATCCTGTTATTACAGCAAGGTTATTTTTAACCCTGTGATGGATTTCTGCAAGTAGTACTTCTTTTTCTCTTAAAGAGCTTTTAATGAATTCTTCCGTCTTTTTCCGGTTGGTTATATCAAGATAAATACCATATTGAGCTTCCATCTTGTTGTCAATAAAAACAGGCACCGAATACACAATTACATTTATTTCCTGCCCGTTTTTAGTTTTTCTTTTTACCTCCCTGATTAAAACTTTTGGAGATCTGGTAAGCCTTTTTGCCTCTTCTAAATCTTCTTCCGGTACTATAATCCTATCTAACTCCAACCCTTTAATTTCATCCAAACGGTATCCAAAAATCTTTTCAAACCCGTGATTAACCAACTCAACTTCATCATGCTGATTTAGTAGCACTATTGCCAGCGGAGATGCATTAAAAAGCTCACCCAGTAATTTATCTCTTCGTGTAAGTTCCTCCTGCGCAAATAGTTGATCAGAAACATCTCGCTCTACGATAATGGTAACTTCCTCCCCAAAATACTGGCCTTTATTGATTAGCATTTCTGTAGGAAAAACCTCACCGTTAGCTTTCTTAGACCACCCTTTAACCTTCTTCTTCGATGAAGAAGTTTTCGCATTTAAGATTTCTTCAACTTCATTTGAATTGAATTTACCAGGCGCCCTTAAGAAAGATTGATTTTTGTGAATTACCTCTTCTAATGAATACCCATAAACCAATTCTATTCCCTTGTTCGCAACAATTATTTCACCATTTTCATCTAGTAAATAAATTGCATCGCTAATCGAATTGAACAAGTCCTCGTAGCTTCGCATACTTCGCTCAGATCTATTCAATGCTTCAACCCGATCTGTGACATCTGCTACTAACGAATAGATCGAGATTACTTCTCCGGATTCATCGTATAAAATGGAATTATGCCATTCTGAGTATACAATGTCACCATCTTTAGTGACATTTCTATTTATGAGTGACCCCGTTTTTGTCTGTGTTTTGAAAAACTCCTCTAACGAACCAAAAACAAATTCAGCATCCTCATGAAAAACAAAATTATCCAATAGATGATGATCCTTAATTAATTCCTCCTGGTTCCATCCGAACATCTCTTCCGCTTTGTCGCTCCAGCGAAGAATCTCTCCATTCTTTTTCCACTCAATTTCAGCCAATGGAAACCCTTGAAATCCCAATGGAGATGAAGTTATTGCTCCGGAATTTGTCGTGCCTTTAACCAGTTTTGTGACATCATGAGCAATAATTATTTTCGCCGGATTTCCCAAATGAGTGAATAAATGTGATGAGAATTGGACATAAATCGTGGAGGATTTCTTTGTTCTGAGCCTCCATATCCTTTCAAATGAAGAAGCGTGCGTTAGTTTTTTAAACTCTGCAGCCAATTCAGGCTCAACTTCCTGCACTAAATCCC
This sequence comes from Balneolales bacterium, assembly GCA_022360375.1. Classification (GTDB taxonomy): domain Bacteria; phylum Bacteroidota; class Rhodothermia; order Balneolales; family Balneolaceae; genus HXMU1420-13. The sequence continues at coordinate 4,679 of JAKSCW010000010.1, read as the reverse complement.
GAAGTGTTTTTTTTAAGATCTCCTCCTTTTGAAGCCCGATCATATCTACCCCTGCCCTATTAATGTCTAAAACCTGAAGTGTAACCTGGTCACAGACCAACATACACTCGCTCTCAAAAAAACCGGGGTGATCCATTTATTATCAGAATGTTTTATGGGAGATATTCAAAAGAATCAATATGCGGCTTCCTTTCATTTTTAACCACTAAAATATCCATGAATTATCCACATTGTTAAATGTTCCTGTTTTTGTTTTTTCCTATCTTCTGAACCTTTTGAAAGCCTAATTCCAATTTTTTAAATGGCGAACCAACAGATTAAGATTACCCTACCTGATGGAAATTCACGAGAATATCCATTCGGAATCACTGGACAAGAAATTGCGGAATCAATTTCGTCGGGGCTTGCCCGTGTTGCATTAAGTATCACCGTTAATGGAGAAATATGGGACTTAAACCGCTCTATAACGGAAAATGCCACCATTGCCATAAACACGTGGGACTCTGAAGACGGTCAATATACATTTTGGCATTCTTCTGCTCACTTATTGGCCGAGGCCGTTCAGGAATTATATCCTGAAGCTAAATTTGGAATAGGCCCCCCTATTGAAACCGGATTCTATTACGATATCGATTTTGGTGACACGCAAATCACTCAGGATGATCTCGTAACAATTGAAAAAAAAATCCTCGAAGTTGCACGGAAAAAAAATACGTTTGAGCGGAAAGAAATTAGCAAAACTGAGGCCCTTTCCTTCTACAAAGAAGCAGGGAACGAGTACAAAGTTGATTTAATTGAAGGATTAGAAGACGGGGGAATCACTTTTTACACTCAGGGAAGCTTCACTGACTTATGCCGTGGACCACACATCCCAAATACCGGAGTTGTTAAAGCCGTAAAACTTACTAACCTGGCAGGTGCCTATTGGCGTGGAGATGTAAATTCGAAGCAATTGACGCGGATTTACGGTGTTTCTTTTCCCAAACAAAAAATGCTTGACGAATATCTTCACCAGGTTGAAGAAGCGAAGCGTCGTGATCATCGCAAACTCGGTAAGGAGTTAGGCATTTATATGATCGATAAAATGGTTGGGAGCGGACTCCCAATGTGGCTACCTAAAGGAACAACTCTCCGGAGAACTCTTGAAGCTTTTTTACGCGACGAGCAACTTAAGAGGGGCTACGAAGAAGTAATTACTCCACATATCGGGAATTTGGAATTATACAGAACTTCCGGTCACTATCCCTATTACCAGGATTCACAATATAATCCTATCCAGGTAGACGACGAGGAGTACATGCTGAAACCGATGAACTGCCCTCATCATCACAGAATTTATTCCTCGCAGATGAGATCTTACCGGGATCTTCCACTTAGGTTAGCCGAATTTGGCTCTGTTTATCGGTACGAACAATCTGGTGAATTGAGTGGGCTATCCAGAGTTCGTGGTTTTACTCAAGACGATGCTCATATTTATTGCACGCATGATCAGTTAAAAGACGAAATAAAGAGTACTGTTGAGCTGACTCAAGTTGTATTTAAGACCTTCGGAATGCCTGTTGATATTCGGCTTTCATTCCGGGATGATAATGATTCAAAATATGGTGGAAGCACCGAATATTGGGATCGGGCTCAACGAGAAATTCAGGAGGTGGCCGATGAAATGGAACTTGAGTATTTCATTGCCCCGGGAGAAGCAAGTTTTTATGGTCCAAAAATCGATTTCATTATCCGCGATGCCATTGGCCGAAAATGGCAGCTTGGTACCGTTCAGGTCGATTATGTAATGCCAGAGCGTTTTGACCTGACCTATATAGGTTCAGACAATGAAAAACATCGCCCTGTAATTATACACCGTGCACCATTCGGCTCTATGGAAAGATTCACCAGCATCCTGATTGAACATTTTGCCGGAAATTTCCCGCTCTGGCTTTCCCCGGAACAAATTCGTGTTCTGTCCATCAGTGATGATCAAAATGAATACGCCAGGAAATGTGCTTCAAAACTGGAAGAAATTGGGTGCCGGGTTACTGTAGATGAACGCAGTGAGCAAATAGGATCGAAAATCCGGGACGCTGAAACTGCCAAAATTCCATATATGTTAATTATTGGAGCAAAAGAAATGGGTTCTGGCACGATTTCTGTAAGAAAACATCGCAAGGGAGATATTGGAACTTTGGAATTTTCTGAGTTTCTTTCCCATATAAACAGCGAAATTGTAAATAAAACGCTACCAGAAGATTAACTAAACTACGAGGATAACTATCGCAAGAAGAAACTTTCGTCCGCCGGTTAAAGAAGACCGGCCACGATTAAATGAAGAAATTGATGCACCACAGGTTCGGGTAATAAAGCCGGATAACAGCCATGAAATAACTACATCAGAACGAGCGCTACAAATTGCAGAACAATTCAACCTAGATTTAGTGGAAATAGCGCCTGATGCCCGCCCTCCCGTTTGCAAAATTATCGACTACGGGAAATACCTCTATGAAAAGAAGAAAAAAGAGAAAGAAGCGAAGAAAAAACAGCACACAGTTACTGTAAAAGAGCTGCGTTTCCGCCCAAATACCGATGATCATGATCTGGAGTTTAAAACCCGGCATGCCCGCGAATTCATTGAAGGAGGAGACAAGGTGAAAGCTTCAGTACAATTCCGGGGACGTGATATGCTGTACACCGAAAAAGGAGAGCTCGTTTTATTGAAGCTCGCTAAAAGTTTAGAAGACATCGCAAAAATTGAATCCAAACCTAATATGGAAGGCCGCAGAATGATCATGATTCTGGCACCGATGAAATAAAATTCGTTGCTAAGGCTATTATTTCTCCCTATCTTTCTGGTCTTTAAAATTTCACAAAGCAAGTGGATTTCCCATGCCAAAAATGAAAAGCAACAGCGGTGCTAAAAAGCGATTTAAACTTACCGGAACCGGTAAAATTAAGCGCAAAAAAGCATTCAAAAAACACATTCTTACTAAGAAAAGCAGCAAAACAAAAAGAAAGTTGGGACAAACTACTTTGGTTTCGGAAGCCGATGCGCCACGTATCAAAGAAATGATCTCAAAATAATTTTAACCCTATAATCTACACAAAATGCCACGTTCATCAAATTTAGTGGCTTCCCGTCGCCGTCGCAAAAAGATTTTAAATCAAGCGAGAGGTTACTGGGGCAAGCGTAAAAATGTATACACCATTGCGAAAAACGCGGTAGAAAAAGGTCTTCAATTCCAATATCGTGACCGTAAAAATCGCAAGCGTGTTTTCCGAAGATTATGGATTGTTCGAATTAATGCAGCTGCAAGAATTAACGGAACTACTTATTCCCGACTCATTGATGCAATGAGCAAAAAGAATATGGAGATTAACCGTAAGGTTCTTGCTGAGCTCGCAGTCCACGATCCGGAAACGTTTGCTGCCATTGTAAAGGAAGCGCACGCGTAAAACAACTTGCTTATAGCCAAACCGGTAAATCTTTCATAAATAGGTTTACCGGTTTTTTTATTTTCAGCACTTAATTATTGATCGAAACCCGAACTACTTTCTATGCTTGATCAAATTCGCGCACTTAAACAAGCCATAGCGACTTATACCATAACTACTTCTGAAGAATTGGAAGCTTTTCGTCTCGAATTTCTCTCCAAAAAAGGACGTGTACAATCGATGTTTAAAACTTTGGGTTCCGTTCCTAAAGAAGAGCGCGGGGAAGTGGGCAAATTAATGAACGAGACCAAGCAACTTGCTCAGCATCGCTTTGATGAAGCAAAGGAAGTTCTTGAAAATACCGTAGATGTAAAGAAAAGCGCTACGGATGATATTACTTTACCCCCTCCTGCTCCGGTAATTGGCTCTCTTCATCCTCTTACCCAAACATTACAGGATATGAAGAATATATTCTACCGATTGGGATTCACCATTGCTGAAGGCCCTGAAGTAGAAGATGACTTCCACAATTTCACAGCATTAAACTTCCCTCCCAATCACCCTGCCAGGGATGAACAGGATACGTTCTTCATCAGGAAGAGTGATGATGAAGATGTGATGGATTTGGTGTTAAGAACACACACTTCTCCGGTTCAAATCCGGTTAATGGAAAATGCTACGCCTCCAATCCGCTCCATTATGCCCGGGCGTGTATACCGTAATGAAGCGGTATCGCCGAAATCATATTTCCTGTTTCATCAGGTTGAAGCTTTATATGTAGACACAAACGTAAGTGTGGCCGACCTGAAAGAAACTTTAATCACCTTCATCAAACTGATGTATGGAAGTGATGTAAAATACCGCCTTAGGCCCGGTTTTTTCCCTTTCACCGAACCAAGCCTGGAGCTGGATATTTGGTGGGGAAGTGAAAAAAACGGGAAATGGCTTGAAATATTAGGCTCGGGAATGGTAGACCCCAATGTATTTGAAGCATCAGGGATTGATTCTAAAAAGTATACCGGGTTTGCCTGGGGAATGGGTGTGGAACGCATCTGTATCCTGAAATATGGCATTGACGACATCCGAACTTTCTACGAAAACGATATTCGTTTCCTTGAACAATTTAATTAAGGCACTGCCTCTTTATGAAAATTTCTTACAACTGGCTAAAAGAATATATAGATCTCCCTTTGTCTCCTATAGAAACTGCCGAAAAAATGACCCTGATCGGTCTGGAAGAAGAGGAAACGTTTGAATAT
>JAKSCW010000011.1 GCA_022360375.1 Balneolales bacterium | reverse complement strand
GTAATTGGGAGGCTACCCATTTTTATTGATGGCGAATTGTGGGGGTTTTCGGCAGTTTTAACCTACTTGGAAACCCTGGTTGAGCTTTCCGGAATGGAGAGTTTCTCTGATCGCTACTATTTCCAACTCTCAAAAAACAATCCTAATACCGGGGAAGAAGAATTCTTTCTGCCAATTAATGAGAAAATAGAATTAGAGCTATTTCAGTCAGTAGATTTTACGGAAGGGGATTGGAAATTGTACGCCAACCGTATTAATTCGGTACGTCCTCTTCGGGGGGTTTTTGTATTAATTACCATTTTTTTAATTGGCGGAATTATGGTTGGGTTTCTGTTTTTCAAAATATTTATGAAACCCTTCGAGCTTGAAGAGTTGTTGGAGAAAAAGTCCGAAGAATTACTGAAAAGCAGGGAAGAGTTTAAGCAGAACTCTGAATTACTGGTATCGGTTCTGGAGAGTCCAAAAAGAATCAGCATCTTCTCCCTTGATAAAGACTACAATTATATTGCGTTTAACAATAATCACTCCAAATTCGTAGAATTGGAGTTTGATACAAGTGTTCAGACAGGGGTCAGTATTTTTTCATTTGTACCCAAAAATGAGAAAACAGCAATAAAAGCAAGATATGATCGGGCATTAAATGGAGAGTCGTTTGAATATATAAGAAGATCTGTTTCCAAAAGTGGGAATACTATGTTTTGGCAAAACTGGTACAACCCGATAAGAAACAAGAATCGGGAGATAATAGGAATTACCGTTTTTTCAGTAGATATCACTGAGAATATTAAGGCGGAACATAAACTTGAACAAAACGAGAAAAGATATAGAACACTCATTTCCAGTTCTCCATATTGTATCCATGAATTAGATCGTAAAGGAAAACTGATTTCAATAAATAAAGCCGGGCTCAAAATGTTCCGAAAGGAAAAGGAAGAAGAGGTGTTAGGGTTGACTTATTCGGCACTTGTAGGCAAAAAGAATCAGCCAATAATTAATGATGCTGTTTTAAATGCGTTATCTGGTAAGGCTTCTGAAGTTGAAATATCAGCAAGAAATGGGTTTTACCTTTCTTCATTTATCCCCCTGAAGAACGATGAAGGGGATGTAATAAAAATCATGGGTATTACTCAGGATATTACCGAACGGAAAAAAGCAGAAGATTTTGTAGAGAACTCTTTAAGGGAGAAAACCATGCTCCTTGAAGAAATTCATCACAGGGTTAAGAATAACCTGGCTATTGTTTCGGGATTATTGGAGTTGCAAAAAACAGAAACCGGAGACGAGTACCTGACCGAAGCTTTTGATCAAAGCATTAATCGTATCATTTCAATTGCTATGGTACACGAGCTCATGTACAAGTCAGAAGATTTGTCATCAGTTAATGTTCATTCTTACTTAGATAAACTAATACCGGCTATTTCTGCAACCATGCAGAACAAAGCACAAAATGTTGAATTCGATATTGATATTGATGAATACAAATTGAATATCAATCAGGCAATACCATTAGGGCTGCTACTTAATGAACTGATTACAAATTCCTTCAAATATGCATTTAATGGTCGATCCGATAATAGAATATCAATTCATTTAACAGGCATAAAAAACAATTTATTGGTGCACTATGCCGATAATGGAAGCGGGTTTAATACCGATATCGATTTCAATGAACCTAAGAATTTGGGATTGAATCTAATCCATGCCCAATTAGCTCAACTTGGCGCAAACTATGAGGTGGTTACCCAGTCAAGATTTCAACTCAACTTCACATTTAAAGTGCAGGGAAGAGGTTCTCATTCCAATATTAAAAACTAAGGTTTCGAAAAGGTTAAATCTTTTCATATTGCCTGGAAAATCGCTTCCAATTCACAATTCCTCCACATTTATGCAGCATATTTGAGCATAACCTCTAAGAATAAATAGTGGGGAGACATGATGAGAGAAATAGGAATTAGCTTCATTATTTTAGGATTACTTGCGAGCTGTGGAAACAGGAATGAAACAGCAGAGCAACCCGAATCAAATCAGGCAATTGAGGAAGTTCGGGTTATGAATGCAAAAGAAACCATCGAAACGGTATGCTACGTGTGCCATAGTCCTACTGCTGCGCCGGATAACCGGTTGGCTCCCCCTTTGGAAATAGCAAAGCGAAACTATCTTGCGGAAACCTCAACAAGAGCGGAATTCGTGGATGCAATGGTAGAGTTTATTCTAAGACCTACCGAAGAACAATCGATGTTGCATTCAGATGTTGAGCAGTTTGGACTTATGGATCCACTTGGACTTTCTGAAGAAGAAATTCAGGCAATCGCAGAGTACATATACGATACTAAGCTGGAGAAACCAGATTGGTTGGTAGATCAGTAAATGATTTAGCCTGTTTCCGTGTTGTGAAGCCTGCCTGCTAAAATCAGGCTTCACATATTATGTTTAAAATTGCCTGGCATCCAATTTATATTCACCCGGTTCCGGAGAATCACCGCTTTCCTATGGAAAAGTACGAGTTGCTCCCGCAGCAACTTGTGCGACAAGGAATCGTTAACGAAGACTTCTTTTTTGAGCCTACAGAAGGAATGGTTTACGATTTTGGGGTTCATGATGCAGATTATCTGAATAAACTTTTCAATCTCAAACTCAGCAGAAAAGAAGAACGCGCTAGTGGATTTGTTTTAAGCAGGGCGCTCGTTGACCGGGAAATTCGAATTACCAATGGCTCTGTAGAAGCGGCTGTTTCCAGCCTGAAACATGGAGTGGCCTTCAACATTGCCGGCGGCACCCACCATGCCTTTACAAACAAAGCAGAAGGATTCAGTTTAATTAATGATCAGGCGGTTGCTTCAACGCATTTATTAAAAGAAGCCCTGGCAAAACAGATTCTGATTGTAGATTTGGATGTTCACCAGGGAAACGGAACCGCCCAGATTTTTGCCAACGAAGAGCGGGTATTCACATTTAGTATGCATGGCGCTAAAAACTATCCGTTTCATAAACCACCATCAGATTTAGATATTCCGCTTCAGGACGAAACAACGGATAGGGAGTACCTTGATTTGTTAACGTATCATCTTTCAAAACTGATTAAAAAAGTGAAACCGGATTTTATGTTTTTCTTAGCTGGAGTTGATGTGTTGGCAGAAGACAAACTTGGGCGACTGGCACTTACGTTAGAAGGCTGCAAAGCTCGGGACGAAATTGTTTTTAATGCAGCCAGGAAACATGAAATTCCAGTGATGGTTACCATGGGCGGTGGTTACGCACCAGACATTAAAACCATCCTGGAGGCCCATTGTAATACATTTCGGGTTGCTTCGGATTTATTTCACTAGTTGGGGGTAGGGTATAAAGGGTGTTGCCTGTTTTCTTAGTAAAACAAAAAATACCCTATCATGAAAATCACAGCCTATTTGTTCATTATTATTCCCGTCATATGGTCGGGGGTAAGGTTTATTGTAAACGGACAAAACGAAGTAGAAAATTTTTCCGAAACCAGGTTTGAAGTAACGTACGAGTTTGAGCTTCGGGGAGAGAAAGACCGATACCGGGTCCGGTCCTTCCTGCCTGTATCTAACGAGCGCCAACTTATTGAGTACAAAAGCCCTACAACAGAGCAACCAGGGTTTCTCTACAAAGAGAAAAATTCGAATAAAGAAGTAACCTGGGTTGGGAACCTGGATGGAGATACCACGCTAAGTTTTACTTTTGAAACATCCCTGAAGGCGATTGAATACGAATTTGAAGGTGAAATTTTTCCGGAACCCTACTCCATTTCCGGGTTTTCAGAATACTTAGAACCAACAGAGTACATTCAATCCCTTGATCCGTTAATTCAATCATTGGCTACGGATTTAATTCCGGATGGGGTGGAATCAGAAGTCGGGATAGCTAAGATTTTCTATGACTATGTATACGACATTCCCGGAAGTAAAATATCCGATTTAACGGATGCCATAACGTGCCAGCAAAACCAGGCTTGTTCGTGTAATGGCAAAAGCAGGTTGTTGGTTTCTTTGTTCCGGGCAAAGGGAATTCCGGCACGGATGGTGGGTGGGCTGATTCTCCAAAACACCAGCAAACGAACATCACACGCCTGGATTGAGGCATATATTGGTGGTCAATGGATTCCTTTTGATGCTTTGAACGGTCACTTTGCAAGCCTGCCTGCCCACTACCTGGAAATATATAAAGGGGATGAATTCCTGATAGTTCGGAATACCGGGTACAAGTTCGATTATATGTATCACATTGAAGAGGTTCGGCAAAACGATTTCGAAAAAATGTCAATCATAGGGGTGTGGGATATGCTCGATTCAGGGGCGATCCCCGCTCAGCCTATGATGTTTCTTCTATTGCTTCCATTGGGAGCGTTGCTGGTGGCCGTTTTTAAAAACGTGATAGGGGTTCAAACCTTTGGGGTGTTTTTGCCTGTTTTAATAGCGTTCGCGTTTATGGAGATGGGCGCACTCCAGGGTTTGTTCTTTTTTTCCTCGGTCATTGTTTTGATTTCGCTCACCAGTATCCCACTTAGCAAATGGGGAATGTTGTATACGCCCAAATTGGTCGTTTTGCTCGGAGTAGTAACTATTTACTGCCTGTTTTGCATACAGGTGTTCCACAAAACCGAATGGGTAGATGCCGGCGCTGCACTTATGTTTCCGGTGATTATTCTCACCATTGTTGCCGACAAGTTTGCCAAAAAAGTAGAGGAAGACTCGATGAAAGCAGCACTTTCAACGTATGTGCAAACAGTGGCGATCACCATGCTCTGTACGTGGATTCTTTCCGCCGAATCCATCCGGTATTTCTTCTTCACTTTTCCGGAAATGATTTTAAGCCTTACAGGAATTGCACTTCTGCTTGGAAAATGGATCGGGCTCCGGGTAATGGAATATTCACGCTTTGGAAACTTCAATCAGGAGGTCAGTTATGTTAAATAAGTTCATAAAAAACAATAAAAATATAGAAAAAGAAATTCTGGGTATTAATGAACGAAATTCGAAATATGTATACGTTTATAACGACCAGAAAAACTACAAGTTTGCTGATGACAAACTCCTCACCAAAGAAATCCTGCACAAATACGGCCTCCCCTGTCCTGAAACATATGCGGTAATCTCCAGGATTGGAGATATCGAGGAGATATGGTATCAGCTCCAGCATTATTCAAAACTGGTTATAAAGCCTGCAAAAGGAAGTGGCGGCGGGGGTATTAAGGTGTTAATGAAACACCAGGGATATTGGTACCAGGGGAACACCATTATCGAAGAGTCACAAATCTTTTCTCACATAGCAAACATCATTTTTGGAATGTATTCCTTCGGCGATTCTGACCGTGTGATCATTGAAGAAGTGGTTCAATCTCATTCCGGATTGAAGGCATTGTACCCCAAAGGAGTGGCAGACATTAGAATTGTATTGGTGGAGGACCAGCCTGTAATGGGAATGCTTCGCCTTCCAACTCAACAATCAGGGGGGAAAGCAAATCTTCACCAGGGTGGCTTAGGGGTAGGTATCGATTTGAAGACAGGGATTCTTACCCAGGCGTATGACGGGAAAAGGTATTCCGCATTTCACCCCGATAGTTTAGTAAAAATCGATGGGGTCAGGCTTCCTTATTGGAAAGAGTTAATGGAGTTGGCCGTTAAAAGCTCTGAAGCATTTCCATTGAATTACCTGGGAATAGATATTGTGATTGATGAGGAGAAAGGGCCATTGGTGCTGGAAATCAATGTACGTCCTGGTCTGGGGATTCAAATGGCAAATAAAACGGGGCTTAAAGAGGCACTAAAAAATATCCGGTGGAGCGGGTAGGGTAAAACACAACGAAGCTGTTTTATAAGAAAACAAATAAAACTGTAAAGACAATGAACGTACAACAATCAAAAACACCGTACCTGTTACTCCTGGCTTTTTGCCTGATTATTGCGGCTGTCGATGCCTTCTCTGTAGAAGATCAAAGCCAGCAAACAGTTACCATTAAAGTGGACTCAAGTAATTCTGTAATCATGCAGGAAGAAAATCATTTCTTCACTCATGTATCCGGGAGGACAAATCCATGAAGCTGAAGCATACCATCATTATCATCGGATGGACACTTGTTTTATCCTCAGCAACAAGTGCCCAGTTAAGTATTGATACCGGGGTACAAAATGGATACTCCTGGAACATCTTCAAAAATCCGGATATGCTTGTTGAGCAAGGAGATACCTTAAGTAGAACTGATTTATGGAAAAACTCTTCCTATAATGAATTATTCCTGAATATGGATTATTTGAAAAACTGGGGAAAAAGCAGGTTGAAACTGAGTGGTGATATTGAAACAAATATTTATCATCAGCAAACTTCGGCACAAAGAAATAACTATCGGGCTGCTATTTCCTATCGCTCCAATTTTGCACGCAGAAAGTATTTCGAAATTGCCCCCGAATTCACCCGGCGCCAGCAAGATGGGGTAGATCAGAGTGATTTGGTATTCAGCACACGGCTCTCCTATCTTCAGTTTGAAGTACCTCTCCATCTTGATTTTTATATGGGCGAAAGAGCATGGTTCCGGTTCGAGGGAAAATATCGGTACCGGGAATTTGATGAATTTGACAACAGCCAGACTTCCTATAACATGTATTTTCTGGAAGGGCTCTACAAAAAAAGATGGGATGGTAAATCAATATCCACAACGCTGGAGTTTGTGGGAGAAGCGAGTTACCGAACGCAACAAAGCGAAGAGTTTGGAGAGGGCGATATAGCACCGGATTTATCAACCCGCGATTTCTTACGGGCGGATGCAGGGGGCGCACTAAGCTTCAGTTCGATAAATGATAGATTTGAAATCGAATTCCCGGTAACCTGGACCTATTTTGTAGACCGTCCTACCAATGGCCTGAACTATACAGAATTTGAATTTGGTGTCGAATCAACGTTCAGCATACATCAAAGTGAATTGAACGTTGGGTTGGATAGAAGTATCCGCAATTTCTCAAACTTTACGGTTCAGGATGGCTCACTTCTTGAATATGGCTTCTGGACAGCTTCTGTTAACATAAAAGTTCCTGTTTCAGGAAAAATGTTTTTCGAACTGAAAGGAAATTATCAACTTCGTGATTCTAACCGCGCTCGTTTAACTACCTCTGCTTACAGGAGTTACGAGACCTCATACATCCAAACCGGAATTCGTCTGGAGCTGTAATGAACTACAACCAATCACAAATACCGAACATAAATTGGGGAGGATTGGTTGTATCCCCTGTATATTCCAGCTATTATTCAGCAAGGGTAATTACTAAAAGTGTCTTAATGCCAAATATTTGCGAAGACGGAGTTATTGAACAGTTATATCGGGACCATGCTGGTCAGCTTCGGAATTATTTGTATTACCGTTGTAAAAATCTGGAGCGATCAAACGACCTGGTTCAGGAAGCGTTTACAGTTCTTTGGGAAAAGTGTAAGGAAATAATCCCGGCAGCGGCAGCTTCTTTTTTATATACCGTAGCGAAAAACCGGATGCTGAATCTGATCAAAAAAGACCAGGTCCGGTTGCGATTTGAATTGGAGCAGGATGAAGCGATGGACACCGAATCGCCTCAGTTCAATATGGAATACAACGAGTATAAAGAGAAGCTGGAGCGTGCTATCGGAGGGCTGCCCGATGGACAGCGCGAAGCTTTTTTGATGAATCGGATAGATAAACTTACCTATCGCGAAATAGCCACGCGCCTGGATATAAGCGTGAAGGCTGTGGAGAAACGAATCCATAAAGCCCTCGTGAAACTGCGTGAGCAATTGAAAGATCAAGCACACCGGATTTAACCATGGAAAACTGGGAAAAAGACGATACTTTTTTGGCGAAATGGCTGGCTGGAGAACTGTCAGAGGAGGAGCGTATAGCTTTTGAGCAAAGTGAAGCCTTCAAAGAGTTTCAAGCTATTTCCAATACTGCGTCTGCATTTAAAGTGCCGGAGTTTAATGTTGAGCAATCGTTAGCAACATGGAAAGAAAAGCGCAGAAGCCAGAGTATTTCGGAGCTCCCCGGTACGTATGCGAGAATCAAAACGTTCTCAAGAATGCAGAAATTGAGTCTTGCAGCAACGGTACTTATTGGGGCAGTTGTTTCATTCCTTTACTTCCAATCTGTTTCAATTTCACAAATTGAATATGTAAATGGTTTTGGTAGTGTTGCAGAAGTTACCTTGCCTGATGGTTCAGAAGTCATTTTAGGTTCAAATTCGCGGCTTCGTTATGATGAGAGTGACTGGGACAGTAACCGGGAAGTGTTCTTAAGTGGGGAAGCCTATTTCAAAGTTGAAAACGGAGAGAATTTTGAGGTAATAACTGATCTCGGGACAGTGTCTGTATTGGGAACCGAATTCAATGTAAAAAGCAGAAATGGCTTTTTCGATACCACCTGTTATGAAGGTAGGGTGGAAGTAAAGATTGATGAAGAGGTTCGCGAGCTTACTGCTGGTGAGGAAATCAGGTACCAGTTAAACAGGGAAATCCAGGAAAGAACATTTGAAGGAGAATCAGAACCTACCTGGGTAAATGGCATTATTTCTTTGAAAGAAGTTCCGTTAAAAGTTGCTCTTCAGGAGCTTGAAGCACAGTTTGGAATTGAAGGTGATTTCGAGACCATTTCGGATACACTGGTATACACGGGTAGTTTCCCTGGTGATGATGCAGAATCAGCCATTCGTCTGGTAATGGAACCATTTGGGTTTCGCTACAATTTTGACGAGAATACAAAGCAGTTGACCATTTATAAGTAGTAGTGTGATGCGCACGCTGGTTTCCTTTATTCTTCTTGTAGCTATGCTGCGGGGCCAACTTATCGCACAGGCAGTTACCATTTCGCCTGCAAAAAAGTCTATTGTTGAAGTTTTGGAGCAAATCTCTGACGAGCATGGAATACAGTTTTCGTATTCACATAACAGTTTCCCGGCCGGCGAGGTATTTATTTCAGCTGAAAATGAAGAGTTAAGCGTTTTTTTAAATCGGATTTTAAAGCCATACGGACTTGGATTTGAATTTATTGAAGGTACGTTCATTGCCATCAAGCCTATTGAAGATGTAGGCTTTTACCTGCGGTTTATAGTTGTAGATGAAGAGGATCGGCTTCCGCTGGAATTTGCACAATTCCAGGTCATAGGGGAGTATAAAGGAACTCAAACCGGGTTGGACGGATCATTGAATTATTTTCTCAGAGATCCTGCTCACAAAGAAATTGAAATCTCTTATTTGGGATATGTTCCATTCAGAGCATCAGCTTTTGATCTCTTTTACGAGGAGCCCGATACCATTTTTTTAAAGAAAGACCCGATTCAATTAGATGGAATTGTGGTTACAGAATACCTGAACAATGGAGTTCTGGTTTCAGAAAACAGCTCTTCCCTGCAAATACGGCCTTCAACGTTAAACGTGATGCCTGGTATGTCTGAACCGGACGCCATGTATTCCCTTCAGCAGCTTCCCGGGGTTTCTTCTCAGGATGAATCTGCTTCTGATATCAGCATTCGGGGAGGCACAAGCGATCAGGTAGCCATTTACTGGGAAGATATTCCCGTGTATCACTCAGCTCATTATTTTGGGTTGATTTCGTCGTTTATCCCCAGCTCGGTTTCCAGGATAAATGTGTATCGAAATTCGATTCCTGCAAAATTTGGGGGAAGTGTTTCCGGTTTAATTGATATGGGTGCAGAAGAGTTGCCGGTTCTGAAACCTGAATTCCAGACTGACTTAAATCTTACCCATGCGAGTGGTTCCGGTTTGGCTCCTTTTTCAAATGGAAAGGGTGCTTTTTATATAGCAGCACGCAGGTCGATTAATGATTTTTATACTACACCAACATTCGAATCCTACAACCGAAAGCTATTCGATGGAAGCCGCTTAAATGAATTGCAGGACTTTGCCGTTACAGAAGAATTTGAAGTAAACAGCAATCTCAGGTTTTGGGATATTAACTCAAAATTAAGCTACGATCTTTCAGATAAACAAAGGGTTTCAACGAGTTTCTTTTGGGGCAAAAATGTCCTTGATTTTCTTTCTGTTGATGAAGATTTAAGGACTGCAGATTTTCAATATCACGAAATTGAGCATTGGGGGGTAAATGCTTCCTGGAGTGCACG
>JAKSCW010000012.1 GCA_022360375.1 Balneolales bacterium | reverse complement strand
TCAGGCCAGGTGGCGTTAGCATTTGCGAATGTTTCCAGGTATTCCTGAACACCTTGCTGAAAAGCTTCTTCACCAACTAGCAATTCGAGCTGACGCATCATAACAGGGGCTTTGTTGTAAATGATAGCTCCATACATAGTTCCGGCTTCATTCAAATTGGGTAGATGTTGCCGAATGGGGTTTGCGCCTTCGGTTCTATCTACCGAATAAGCCCTGGGATAATGCCGGACAAGGAAATTGAGATCATGATTGATTTCCGGGAAATTGGGATTCATGATTTTAGCAGCCATGAAATTGGCAAACACTTCTTTGGTCCAAACGTCATTGAACCAATCCATGGTAACGAGGTTGCCGAACCACATATGCGCGGTTTCATGGGCAATTAAGCTGGCCCGACTTAGCAACTGAGATTGGGAAGGAGATTCATCTAAAAACAGAGAGGAGGCTCGGTACTGAATAGCTCCTGTATGTTCCATTCCTCCATATTGGAAACTTGGGATAAGTACGAAATCAAATTTTTGGAATGGATGATCAATGCCCGTGTATTCTTCCAACCAATCGAGAGAGGCCTTATGCAGATCGAAGATATCGTCCAGGTTTCGATCCACTTTTTCTTCGTCCGTTTCCCGGTGGAGCATAGTCATCTCAACTCCGTGTACGTTCCTGGTTACCATCTCAAATTCGCCAGCTACAAAGGAAAAAAGGTAGGAGCTCATAAGATCAGATGTTCCAAATTCCCAGGTAGCTATTGTTCCTTTTTCTACTTTGGAAAGCAAGGGAGCATTGGAAAGGGCATTCCAGGACGAAGGAAGTTCAAGCGTTAACTCATAGGTAGCTTTTAAATTCGGTTGGTCAAACAAAGGAAAGCAAGTGCGTGCACGGTCGGGTACAAATAAGGTGTAGAGAAATTCAGGGTTTCGATTCAGAGAGGTTTCACCAGCAGTGAATTCAATAGACACAGAGTTTGAGCCTTTCTGAAGCAATTCTTTGGGGAGAAGGATGTGTTCATGTTCAAAAATGATGGGGGTTTCCTGGCCATTTATAGTCAAAGAATGAAGTTTGTCTGCTGTTTCCCTGAAGTCGAGAGGCAATTCTACCTTATTTTCTGCAAGCTGAAACTGAATGGAAATCGTACCTGGAATGGGTTCTTGTGCATCTTCAGGAATTGATAACTCCAGGTTATATGACAGGTCAGAAATTACTTTTTTTCTGAACTCCGCCAGTTCCAATGAAACTCCAGGAACATTTTCAATGGCTGGGGCACATGCATTTAACAAAATGAGTAAAGAAAATAAAAAGGCAATCGGGAGATTAAATCTCATGAATGGTAGGGTTTTAGTTGGCTTAAAATAAAAAAAAGCCCTTCACATTCCTGTGAAGGGCTCTAAATGATTTGGGGGGAATTATGAACTCTTAAGTAAGATCAAAACGATCTAAATTCATTACTTTATCCCAGGCTTTTACGAAATCATTCACGAATTTTTCGTGAGCATCGTTGCTTGCATACACTTCAGCAAGAGCCCGGAGCTCCGAGTTTGAGCCAAAGATCAAGTCGGCACGGGTTCCCGTCCATGTTACTTCTCCGGTTTTTCGATCCCTTCCTTCAAATACATCTTGCGCATCTGAAGTAGCTGACCAGGTAGTACCTAAATCGAGTACATTTCGGAAGAAGTCGTTAGTAAGTGTTCCCGGGTTTTGGGTGAAAACTCCATATTTCGAACCATCAAAATTGGTATTCAATACCCGCATTCCGCCAACAAGTACCGTCATTTCCGGCGCACTAAGCGTAAGTAACTGAGACTTGTCTACCAGCATTTCTTCAGCGGTGGTGTTATGCTTAGGGTTGAAGTAATTTCTAAACCCATCCGCAGCCGGTTCCAGCCATTCAAAGGACTCAATTTCAGTTTCAGCCTGGGAAGCATCTGCTCTGCCAGGAGTAAACGGTACCACTACTTCAATACCCGCTTTTTTTGCAGCTTTTTCAACAGCAACACATCCACCAAGTACAATCAAATCAGCAATAGAAACCTGTTTGCCAGAATTTGTTTCGTTGAACCCTTGCTGAATTACTTCCAACGCGTTTAATACTTTGCTAAGTTGATCGGGGTTGTTTACTTGCCAATCTTTTTGTGGGGCTAAACGAATTCGTCCTCCATTGGCACCACCACGCTTATCCGATCCACGAAAGGTAGATGCCGAAGCCCAGGCCGCGGAAACTAACTCGGAAATGGAAAGTCCGGCATTAAGAATTTGCTTTTTCAGGGTAGCAATGTCTTCATCATTTACTAACTCATGGGTTACTTCAGGAATTGGATCTTGCCAGATCAACACTTCCTCAGGCACTTCGTTACCTGAGTACAAAATCCTGGGGCCCATGTCGCGGTGAGTTAATTTGAACCACGCCCGTGCAAAAGCATCAGCAAACTGATCCGGATTTTCTAAGAAGCGTCGGGAGATTTTCTCATAATCAGGATCCACTCGCAGTGCTAAATCTGTGGTAAGCATAAACGGAGCATGTGTTTTATCCGAATCGTGGGCATCGGGTATGGTTCCTTCTCCGGCTCCGTGTTCTGGTCTCCACTGCCAGGCTCCACCCGGGCCTTTAATGAGTTCCCATTCATAGCCAAACAAATTCTCAAAGAAGAGATTACTCCATTCTGTTGGTTTTTGGGTCCAGGTGCCTTCTATGCCACTGGTAATCGTGTCATTCCCCATTCCTGTTCCAAAGGAGCTTTTCCATCCGGTTCCCATTTCTTCAATACCAGCTCCTTCCGGGTCAGCAGCGAGATGAGAATCAGGAGCAGCTCCGTGTGTTTTACCAAAAGTATGGCCTCCGGCAATCAATGCAACGGTTTCCTCATCGTTCATTGCCATTCTGGCAAATGTCTGGCGGATAAAGTGAGCAGATTTAGCCGGGTCAGGTTCGCCATTTGGTCCTTCAGGGTTAACATAAATGAGTCCCATATGATCAGCACCAAGAGGCTTTTCCAATTCCCCTTCGTCGGTATGACGCTGTGAGCCTAACCATTCCCCTTCTGAACCCCAGTAAATGTCTTCTTCCGGTTCCCAAACATCTTCCCGACCTCCGGCAAAGCCAAAGGTTTTAAAACCCATGGATTCTAATGCCACGTTTCCGGCAAGTATCATTAAATCAGCCCAGGAAAGTTTACGACCATATTTTTGTTTTACGGGCCAAAGAAGAAGCCGTGCTTTATCGAGGTTCACATTATCCG
>JAKSCW010000410.1 GCA_022360375.1 Balneolales bacterium | reverse complement strand
TTGGAGAACAAAGCGAGGTAGTAACAAAAGCGTTACGTATATGAACGCCTTCTTCTGCCATTCTATCCAGGTTTGGAGTTTGAATATAGGAAGGAGCATCAGGGTGAAACCCCATAAAATCAAAGCGGTGGTCATCACTTAAAATAAACACGATATTCTTCGGCTTATTCGGCTGGGCTGCCAGCTGAATAGTTCCAAACATCATTAAAAAAGCTAGAAAACCGGAGGCAAACCGCAGTTTTACTATAGTGATTTTGTTCATAATCAAATGAATTTATGTGTCTGTTTTAAATGTTGTAACGGAGCGGGCTAAAATGTAAAGCCTAAGGTTTCAAGTCCCTGTTGCACTTCCGGAGCACTCATAAATAAATCCCAAAGCAACCCGGTACGATAGTTTTCAATCATCACCGGAATTGGTCCCTGATCGATGGCCAGGTACCTGGGCAAAAACCAATCATGCTCGTGGCTGAATGCGTCATAAGGTCCATATTCCCCTACCAAACTGTCTGCTTCGTTGTATAAATACTTCAAAAACTTCATACTCTCTTCGGGAGTATAAGGAAAACTGGAAAGGGCTGCAGTAGGAGAAATCACACCTAAATCCTTATCTGGCCGGTGGCCGGCATATCCAGTCATAGAGTAACTGGATGTAAGGCCCCAAACGCTCTCGCTGTATCCTTCATAATTATTTGGATTTTCAACACTGTGAGCATGATGTATCTTAGCATGATTTTGATTTAATTCCCAGTAATCTCCGTACCTGTCTTTCAGATTGGTAGGATTTAAACCCAGGTAGGAATAATGTGCCCAAAAAAGAGGGCCTACCGGAGCATCATCAGTATCGTAATGATCTAAGACGGTTCTGTATCCGTAAAACTCCCTGTCTGTGCTGATTTCTCCACCTTTGGCCCAGCCTTCGTGGTAAACAGCCGGGTCTATCGGGTGAGTTGGGGAAGCAGCTGCGAGCACGTACATAATCAAACATTCATTATAACCCCGTACAGCAAAATCCATTCTCCAATCATAATTGGGTGACCAGTGCCAGTACAATACGTTTTCACCTCCTTTGGTATGCCAGTCCCATTCCACGTTTTCCCAAATGTCGTTAATCCGGCGTACCAGTTCCTGCTCTCTTTCATTACCATCAATGAAATATTGCCTGACCGTTAACAAACCCTGAATGAGAAATGCAGTCTCAACAAGATCTCCTCCATCGTCATAACGACTAAAGGGTTTAACTTTTCCAGTATCGCCATACCACCAATGAGGATAAACGCCATGAAAACTATCTGCCGTTTCTAAAAATGTCAAAATCTTTTCGTACCGCTCTACCGCTTGTTCCCGGGTTATGAAGCCCCGTTCTATTCCAACCAAAATAGCCATGAATCCAAAACCAGAGCCACCAGAAGTTACTACATTCTTATCATTCTGGGGATAAATCCCATCCATATGAGTCCGTTCGGGAGCCATTCCGGATACAGGTTCTGCATTGTCCCAGAAATACTGAAAAGTCTGGTACTGAACTTTTGTTAGTAAAGAATCTTCTTCCGGTTCAAGTACTATTTCTCTCGGGTTACCATCAGTATTTTGATTGGTAGTACAGGCGGCTCCCACAAAAAGCAGGATCAAAAGAATTATACTATATCGCATGGCTATTGTAGTTTTGTTTTTAATTAAAGTGTTCATCTTTACCTCTCCCAACTAATAGTTTCACTTTGAACATCCCTGGAATTTCTCCCCACCATAATTTCAAATTCTCCCGGCTCCCAGTCATAAATCATAGACTGATCCATTTTGTCCGGATCATATTTATAAAACTTTAAATCCTCTGTAGAAATCGTGAAGGAGACGGTTACAGTTTCTCCTGCCGGGATAAATATCTTCTGAAAAGCCTTCAGCTCTTTAACTGGTCGTGTAATGGTGCCCACCAAATCCCGGATGTATAATTGTACTATTTCTTTCCCATCAAACTGGCTTTCGTTTGCTATTTCTACTGTTACCCTGAGTGTCTCTTCACCCTTTAGTTGCTGTTTATCTAGTTCCATAGTGCCATAACTAAATGAACTGTAGCTCAACCCGTATCCAAATGGATATAGGGGATCATTAGACACATCCAGGTAATTGGTACGAAATTTCTGAAACCATTCCCCTTCTAGGGGCCGCCCGGTATTTTTGTGGGCATAATAAATGGGGATTTGCCCTACGTTTTGTGGAAAAGTTGCCGTTAGCTTCCCTGATGGGTTTACATCCCCAAATAGAACATCTGCAATGGCATACCCGGCTTCACTTCCTGCAAACCATGCATTTAATATAGAAGGCATGTGTTCTGCTTCCCATGTTAAAGCCATTGGCCGGCCCATAAAGAGTACGGTAACTACCGGTTTGCCGGTATCCAGAAGGGCTTTTAACAGCTTTCTCTGTGATTCAGGAACTTCGATATCCGTTCGGCTGGAACTTTCTCCTGACATTTCAGAAGCTTCCCCTACCGCAGCAATAATTACATCCGCCTTATCGGCTATTTCCAGTGCCTCAGCGAGTATCTCTTCTTCCGGTCTTTCATCCCTGTAGGTGTTTTTGCCGAAGATACTGAAGCGTGCCTCCAGGGCAGGATCGCTAACAAAATTTGCCCCTTTCGCATAGTATACATGTACCCCTTCTCCAACTACTTCTTTAACTCCTTCAAATAAACTGATTGAGTTTTGGTGATCTCCGGCCACACTCCATGTACCTTGCATATTCTCTCTGTTATTACCCATTGGGCCGATTATGGCAATACTTCCTTCCTTTTTTAGTGGTAATAAGTTGCCTTCATTTTTAAGCAGCACCATAGATTCTGCAGCAATTCTGCGCGCTTCTTCCCGATGTTCACTGGTGTAAACCTCATTTTCTGCCCGTTCTGGCTGTGCATACCGGTAAGGGTCGTCAAATAAACCCAGTTTAAATTTTGCAGTCAGGATTCTGCGGGTAGCTTTCCCGATATCTTCTTCTGTAATCTTGCCTTCTTCTAACGATTTTTTCAGTGTTGTCAAAAATCCTTCCCCAACCATATCCATATCGATACCTGCTTTTAAAGCCATTGC
>JAKSCW010000334.1 GCA_022360375.1 Balneolales bacterium | reverse complement strand
GATGGTGTGGTTACAACCATTCCTCCTTTCCTTGGGGCAGCCTATTTCCAGGCCGTTACCTGGGATGCAATAGCCCTGGATGAAGCAACTGCTACTGCTGTGAATACCGGATTAGCTGCGGTTAACGGCGCAATACAAGGATGCTCTGCAGTAGGAGTAAGTCAGGAAGACATTGATCAGCGTTTGATGAGTTATTCTGCAGGAAATAACCCGATTCTTGTTGTAGATGAAGAACTTGATGATCTGGGCGCATGTTTTGATGCTCTTGAAGGTGGCGGAGCATTTGATGCCGCTACACGGGCAGCTCTTATTCCTTATGAACAATCACGACCATTGGTAGCAGACGAATTAGTAGTTATTAGTGCAGGTTCTGTTTTAGGAACTGCTTTTGGAGGAGACCCAAGTGCTTCAATAGGTGTTGTTATCCCGCTAGGCTTCAATCAAGATGGTTCTCTTTCCGGAGATCAATACTATCTTTCTCTTGCAGAGCAATTTATTATTGAAACAACCCGGGAAACCTTTAACGGTATTATAGCTGATGCAGTAGATCCATATTCCGACCGTATAGCGCTTTATGATACAAATGATCCTAACGGTGCGTTCTTTGATATGCTCGGTTTGAGTGATGGAGTTCCCGGAATTACTGTTGAAGGCGTGAATTTGGAACCTGATTTCTCACCAAATGGCATTCTTTCCACTGATGGATTGCATGTGAATCCTAAAGGAGCTGCCATTTTAGCTAATGAAGTATTGGGAGTAATAGAAGATAACTTTGGAGCAGTTTTACCTTCAGTAAATGTAACAAATCTTCCTTCTGTTGTAGTTTGCGGAACAGGAGATTGTTTGAGTGAACAATAGCTGTTTAATTCAAAACTCAAGCCCTATTCAATGTTGGATAGGGCTTTTTTTATTTAAAAATCTGAACCAGTAACTTTGACAATATTCATTTTTTGATTTGGGATGGCATTATATTTGCGAGTTATAAAGCAAATAAAAATCATAAATAGACGATGAGCCAGGAAGAACTAGACGGTTTTAATAAAGAAGACTTTTTTGAACAAATAGATAACATAAAAAAAGATGATCAAATTTTATTTGATGCAGACGATTTGGGAAAAAAAGTGAGGGGAGAAGAAAGTGAAGAAGCAGCAGTTAAAAATGAAGAAATAAAAAAGTTAGAGGAAGAACTAGCCCAAACTAAAGATTCTTTATTAAGAAAAGCTGCTGAATTAGAAAATGTGAGAAAACGAGTTCAAAAAGAACGTGTTGCATTATACGAAGAGGCAAAGGTTGCTGCCCTGGAAGATTTTCTGCCAATTGCTGAGGACATGAAACGGGTTGTTGATGCGACCGAAGACTCAGAATTAGACGAGAATTTTCTGGCAGGAATAAAACTTGTTTCTTCAAAGTTTGAAGAAGTATTTCAAAAATATGGTATCGAACGAATAGACCAGGAAGATGTACCTTTTGATGTGAATCTTCATGATGCTTTATTACGTCAACCCGCTGTAGATGAAGAAACACCAAGCGATACAGTGATTCAGGTTCTGGAAAGTGGATATAGAATTGGTAATAAAGTAATTAAACACGCCAAAGTAATTGTAAGCGAATAAGGAAAAAATGGCAACCAAAAGAGATTATTACGAGATATTGGGAGTTGACAAAAGCGCAGGGGAACCTGAGCTAAAGAAGGCTTACCGTAAGCTTGCCATGAAATACCATCCCGATCGTAACAAGGGAGATGCAGATGCAGAGCAAAAATTCAAAGAAGCTGCTGAAGCCTATGAAGTATTAAGTGATCCTCAGAAGAAAGCCAGATACGATCAATTTGGGCATGCAGGAGTGAATGGCCAGGGTGGATTTGGTGGCGGAGTTGAATTTGATGTGGAAGATATCTTCAGTCGGTTTAGTGATATTTTTGGCGGCGGTTTCTTTGGTGAGGATATCTTTGGCGGCGGAAGGGGTAGAACACGAAGCCGCCGTACTATCGGTACCCCTGGTTCTGACATGAAGATACGAATGCCACTTACGTTGGAGGAAATTGCCTTCGGAACCGAAAAAACACTAAAAGTTAAGAGGCAAACAACTTGTGAGGTATGTGCAGGTACAGGCGCCGCCAGCAGTTCAGATTTCGAAACTTGCGGTACTTGTAATGGGTTGGGGGAAGTTCGCCAGGTTACACGAACCATGCTTGGGCAAATGGTGAATGTGCAACCCTGTCCAACCTGCCAGGGAGAGGGTAGAATTGTAAAAAATCCTTGTAAGAACTGCGGTGGAGAAGGACGTATTCGTGGCGAAGAGACTATCAAGGTGAATATACCTTCAGGAGTTTCAAATGGAAATTACATTACGCTTAGAGGGCAGGGAAATGCAGGGCGTCGCGGTGGAGAAGCGGGTGACTTAATTGTCTTAATTGAGGAGAAAGAGCACGAGCATTTTATTCGCGAAGGAAACAATATCTACTATGATCTTGGATTGAGCATTCCTGATGCCGTGTTAGGTTCAGAACAGGAGGTTCCTACTTTAAAAGGAAAAGCAAAGCTACGCATTGAACCGGGTACTCAACCTGGTAAGCTTTTGAGAATGCGTGGTAAGGGCATTATAGGGTTGAATAACTCCGGAGAGGGCGACCAATATGTTAGGGTGAACGTATATATGCCAAAAACTCTTTCGGAGAAAGAGCGAAAAGCGATTGAAGCACTACGGGATTCTGAGAACTTCGATGCGTCGAATCAAACGAAAGAAGAGAAAGGATTCTTTTCTAAAATGAAAGATGTATTCAGTTAATTACCGAACATCAGCGAATTCCTCTTTATTTTTTCGGAAGATAATCCGCGCAAAGGGGCACAATGGAAGAATCTTAAGATTATGTGTACGGGCATAGTTCACTGCATGATATACCAGTTTTTTACCTAAGCCCAGACCCTCATGAGATTTATTCACACCGGTATGGTCAAGGATTATCCGGTAATCGCCATTTTTTGTGTAGGTAAGCTCAGCGACGCGCTCTCCATTTTCTTCAATAAAAAAGGCACCTTTGGTATTGGTTTCTTCCTGCTGTATGTTCATGGCTCAGAATGTTTTATTTCTCATAATACATGAAAAATCTACTGAAAATTCCAGTTATACTGTTAAGCTTTATCATATTCTTTGAAGGGGCATTTGCTCAATCCGTTCCTATAATAGATTTGGAAGCTTACAAACGCATTGATCAACCCGCCAGAAAGGAAGTATCCGGAATTGTTAAAAGCCAAAAGTATGAAAATACCTTTTGGGTACACGGAGATTCAGGCACCCCGGATCGTATTTATGCCATCAATTCCAATGGAGAAATCAAATCTGAAAACAAAGACTATAAAGGAACAGAAGTAAAGGGGGCAAAAAACAAGGATTGGGAAGATATCACTTCTGGCAAAGATGGTACATTGATTGTAGCTGACTTTGGAAACAACTGTTATTGCAGGGAAGACTTGAAATTGTTTGTAATTGAAGAACCAAACCCCGCAGACGAAGAAGTAAACGTGATTTTTGAATATGAGATTAAATACCCTGAACGTACAGGATTACTGAGTTTGATTATTGAAGACAATCATAATGCAGAGGCCATATTCGTACAGGATGGAGAAATATATATCATCACTAAAAATGAAGGAGGAAATGCGTATTTATTCCGACTGAGAAATCCTTCTACCCGGGAAGTTAATATTCTTGAAGAAGTAGAGCGTTTTAATTTCCGCGGACTCGTAACTGCGGCTGACATATCTCAGGATGAATCTAAACTCGTTGTATTAACTTACAATCGAATTTGGCTGTTTGAGTTGGAAGAAGGTAAAAGCTTTTTTGAAGGAAAAACTTTTGGCGCAAGAATACGAGGGGCAAAACAGGTTGAATCGATTACTTTTGATGAAGACAATTTGATCATCGCGGAAGAAAACGGGGATTTGTACCAGGTTTCTATTTTGGAATTGGGTGAAATAGATTAATTCATTCGGTTTTTGAAAATCAAATCATTGGGATTCGTGATAACACTACTGTACTGATCAATTTTAAGGGATTCTTCCGGACTCAGCCTCAGGTTTCGTTTTATTTCTTTTCTACTTGGAAACAGAGCCACAATCAGAAGCAAACAGCCGGTGAATACATATATAGCTGCCATTGACATAGTAAGTATGAAAACCACCAGAGCAAAAACACCGGCTCCCTCAATCATAGCGCCACGTAGTATATAGGCTTTTTTTAAGTGTTCAAGTTTCACTGGCAGGGGGGCATTCTCATTCACCCTGGAAAGCAGCAAATTGAACACATACATAGCAGTGATACTCAATGAAATACCAAAAGCAATACATAAAATATTGAACAGTGTATATTGCGATTCATCCTCTATTAATGGAATGGCATCCATTGAATTTAGCAAATAACCGACCACACCTGCTGTGCTTAACATCCCTACAGAGAAGAGATATTGAAAAACCCGGAGGCTGTTTAAATACTGCTTGGTAGTCATATTCATTTAAGAGGGTGAACGTCCGAATTTACTCCAATCAGGTTTTCTTTTTTCGAGGAATGCATTTTTCCCTTCTTCCGCTTCGTCGGTCATATAAGCAAGGCGAGTTGCTTCACCGGCAAATACTTGCTGTCCAACCAATCCGTCGTCAATCAGGTTAAAAGCATATTTAATCATTTTAATTGCCGTTGGACTTTTTGCCAGTATTTCCCGGGCCCATTCAAAAGCGGTTTGTTCTAACTCTTCATGAGGAATTACCGCGTTAATCATGCCCATTTCGTAGGCTTCCTGGGCGGAATAGTTTCTTCCGAGAAAGAAGACTTCGCGAGCTCGTTTTTGCCCTGCCTGACGTGCGAGAAGAGCCGAGCCAAAGCCCCCATCAAAGCTGGCTACATCGGCATCCGTTTGCTTAAAAACAGCATGTTCTTTACTGGCCAACGTCATATCACAGGTTACATGTAAGGAGTGGCCTCCTCCAACGGCCCATCCCGGAACAACTGCAATAACAACCTTAGGCATAAAGCGGATCAGGCGCTGAACTTCCAGGATATTGAGCCTTGGGATACCGTCATCTGCCTTATACCCGGTTTTACTGCGTACGTTTTGATCCCCTCCCGAGCAAAACGCCCAGCCTCCATCTTTAGGAGAAGGACCTTCCCCGGAGATTAATACCACGCCGATATCGTTATCTTCTTTGGCATCATGAAGGGCCTCATACAATTCGAATACCGTTTTAGGGCGGAAGGCGTTTCGCACTTCAGGTCGATTAAAAGCAATTCTGGCTACTCCATGGTACTTTTTATAGGTGATATCTTCGAATTCTTTTACGGTAGTCCAATTCATGATGTATGTCGTTTTTCGATAAAATGGTTCAGTTGTTCAGCAAGAGCTTGAGGTGAATCTGTATGTACACGATGTCCCGAGCCTTTAACAATCACTAATTTGCTATCCGGGATCTCTTTACGCATTGTTTGATTAATACGGATAAATTTAGAGTCCTCTTCCCCAACAATCAAAAGGGTGGGGGTAATAAGTTGAGGGAGCTTTTTTCTAAGACAGGGCATAGTTCCTGTTCCAAAACCTTGCAGCGAATTCGCCATCCATGCAGGATTTTGCCGACTTTGGATTTTCTCAATGCTTTTATTGGAAGTGAATATGGGCATTGTCTTCCATTCTTCAAGGAATCCGGAAAAATTCCCCATTATTTGATCTGAACGAGATGCATCTAATGATTGCCGGGCTTGTCGTTCTGTTTCATCTTCAATACCGAATGTCCCGCTTTCAAGAATTAACCCGGAAAACAAAACCTGGTGATGAATAGCAAGTTGAAGAGCTAGCCGGGCTCCCATACTGTATCCATACAGAAAGGCGGGAACTTCCAGCTGTTCCTGAATCAATTTGGCTAAATCGGCTACTTGTTCTCTTGCCGAAAACCGATAGTGGAGTTCTGCACCTTCAGTATTTCCATGTCCCAATAAGTCAATAGTTACTGGATTGCAAAATGGAATTAAGGATTCAATAAGCGATTCGAAGATCTTTCCACTACCCAGGAAACCGTGAAGTAAAATAAGAGAGGGTAAATCAGTATTTCTCTGGTGTTGTTCAAAAAAATACGATATGCCACGCACCCGAACGATCATGCTTTCTGTGGGGTGTAGTTCCAAAGTTTGTGTCTCATTTCCATGGAACCTTCACCATCTGTGATGCACTCAAAAATATGAGCTCCTGATCGCTCAATATTCGATTCGAAACCGGGAATTAATTGCTCGGGGCGTGTAATCAGGGTGTGTTTTACTTTATGAGCCCGGCATAGTGCTGCAATAGATACATTATGAGGTGTTTCAAAAAAACGGGAGTATTTCTTCTTGTATTCATTAATCGGGAGCATCTTAAAAATGCTTCCTCCTCCGTTATTCAGCACGTAAATGAGTAAGGTTTGCTGAACTTCACTAAGGTACATCAATGCGTTGGAGTCGTGAAGGAGTGCAATATCCCCAATGAATAAGATACCCATTTTATTTAAGCCCTTACTTAGTCCAACAGTGGTAGAAAGAATTCCATCAATTCCGGCAGCACCTCGGTTCAGGAATATATGTTGCCCATCGTATTCCCCAAACAAAGAAAGATCCCGAACCGGAAACGAATTGGAGAGCATCATAAAAGTTTTGCTTAATAGCCTGGGGCTTATTGTATGGAACACATATCCGTCAGTAAGGGGAGTAGTAGGAAACATTAGCTGTTCTTTGAATGCATAATATTCCTTTTGATGCTTTCTCCATGCCCGGATCCAGTCCTTATTTGGATTGACACTGATTTCCGGGACATCAAATGCTCCCTTAACAGATAATATATAGGTAGAAGTTAAATTTTCATCTCCCCAATAAAACTCATTCATAAATCGAATTTGAGTTACATCAGCGAATTTGGAGAGGTAATTTTGAAGAGCCTTACTGATAGGCTCACGACCAAAACGAAGGATTAAATCCGGGGTGAGTTCCTCCGAAATTTCTTTACTCCTCAGAAACCCATCAAAACCAGTTATGGTGTGTTTTGAGGATGGAATATTTGCTCCTGGTTCGATAAGGATTGGTGCATTCATCAGTTTTGCAAGATCCGAAACCGAATCAGCCTGGTCAGTACCGATATCCGTTCCGGCAATAATTACAGGTGTTGAAGCGGATGAGATCAACTTCCATAGCTTTTCGTCTAGCCGGGCAGCCGAAGTTTTAACCTCGAAAGGTCGGGTACTTTTCTTTGCTAATTTCTCGTTGTCAGATTCAATGAGTTCAAGAAATTCAGAATCCGGTTCGAATGGTTTCGAAAACGGAAAATTGAGGTGAGACACTCCATTGCGTTGCAAAGAAAACCGGACAGCTTGTTTGGCAGATTGTTCCAGTCGTAAAATTCCGTTGTTACTTTCTTTAGGTTCCCCCACTTCATGAAAGAAAACAGGATAATCTCCAAAAATTTTTATCTGGTCGATGGTTTGGGAAGCCCCAATGTTTCGTAAGTGTGGGGGCCTGTCTGCACTTAATACAATCATTGGCACACCAGTTTGAGTAGCTTCAATAATGGCCGGGTAATAATTAGCCACAGCCGTACCCGAGGTACAAACAAGGCATGCAGGAAAATCTTTTGCCTTGGAAAGTCCGAGCGCCAAAAATGCCCCGGAACGCTCGTCAATGGCAATATGTGTTTGCATGCCAGGGTGTGCAGCAAATGCAAGAGTAAGTGGAGTGGACCTGGATCCTGGTGAAATAACTACTTCCCGAACTCCTTGAGCAAACAGTGTTCTTACAAAAAGTGTGGCCCAGTAAAAGTTGAGATTTTGAGGATCACGTTCCGGCATATTCCAGTGCGGTTAACATAGGGATGAATTTCAGGTTGGTTTCTTCCCATTCCTTTTCAGGATCGGAATCCTGTACGATACCACATCCTGCATAGAATCGCACTTCATCGTTTTTAATTAATCCGCTTCT
>JAKSCW010000013.1 GCA_022360375.1 Balneolales bacterium | reverse complement strand
GCCGCAACTCCGATTTGCCAACTCAAAACGGTTAAGTAGAGAATTATGGCTGGGGAGATAATAAACAGAGATACTCCGTATGGTAACCCTGACCAAAATAGCATAACCGGGATGAGTGCAAGAAAGATAATGGCGGTTCCAAAATCATTTTGAGCAATTACTAAGGCGGTGGGAATTAAAATGATTACAACTGTGATTAAGGCGTAACGAATGTTTTCCGCGGAAATATTGCGCCTGCTTGTTAAGTAGTTGGCCACCGCTAAAATCGTAGCAATTTTCATGAACTCACTGCTTTGGATGCCAAAAGGCCCAATATTGAACCAACTTTTTGCACCATTAACCTCTTTTCCGAACAAAAGCGTAAGAATCATTAACAGTAAAGCCAGAATGTATATCAGGTAGGATAGTTGCTGAAATGTACGCGGCGAAACGAATTGAACCCCAATCATTACCAAAAACCCAACAACTACGAAACCAAGCTGCTTATAAAAATTCGATTGAATGTATGAAGGCAGGAATTCTGAAACAGGTCCTTGCGTAGCACTAAAAATAGCCGTTAACCCAATAATGGTTAAGATCAACCAGGTAAAAATAATAGGCCAGTTTAGATCTCTGGGATTATTCATTGTTCTAAATTACCGGATGAATTGTCTTCTTTGGGTACCCAGTTCATTACATAGTTGTAAACGTTAGTTCGCTCAACTTCCCCAGTCATATATTTTTCGTGGATCAAAGCTGCAATTGGTGCGGCTGAAGTAGAGGCAAAACCAGCATTTTCCAGAAAAACGGTAACGACAATCTCGGGATCTTCAAACGGGCTGAATGATGTGAACCAACCGTGACTATACCCATGAGGATTTTGTGCTGTTCCTGTTTTTCCTGCTATTGGTACTTCCTCAAAATTTACGTAAAAACGTCCACTACCTTCTAACACAACACGTCTCATGCCTTGTTTTATAAGCTCCAGGTGTTCTTTTTGAACCCAGTCGATAGGCTCAAACAAAACGGGAGTATATTCAACTACTCCATTGGAGTTTTGAGTTGAACTAACAATATGCGGCTGAATTTTATAACCACCATTAGCAATTGAACTTGTCATTTGTGCAATCTGTAAGGGAGAAACAGAAAGAACACCCTGTCCAATTCCAAGGTTTATCAAATCACCCAATCCCCATTGTCGTTTCCCAAACCATCGATCTAAAAAAGCACTATCAGGAACGATACCTTGATTAGCACTTGGTAAGTCTATTTCATTTGGAACACCTAATCCAAAATCCTTAACAAGAGCACTCCATTCATTAAGCTGTCCCTGGCTGGCAATTTTGTCCATTAACGCGTAAAAATAAGTGTTACTGGAATATGCTATAGCCGCTTCAAGATCATAATCACCAAGAGGAGATATATCACGATACAATCTTCCTCTGCGATACCCACCTGTGTTGGGAATGATGGTTGATGGAGTGACATGGCCCAGGTGAAGGCCGGCAAGCCCCATTAAAGGTTTGAAGGTAGAACCAGGAGGCTGACGGCTGGATATAGCGCGGTTGTATAATGGGCGTGTTGAGTCGGTATTTACTTCAACCCAATAATCCCTGTCTAAACGCCCGGCTAAGCGGTTTACATCATAATGGGGAGAGCTGACCAAAGCCAGAATTTCGCCGGTCTGTGGCTTCATTACTATCACAGCTCCACTTTTATCATACATTAATTCTTCAATAAAAGTCTGCAGCTCAACATCGATAGTTGTATAAATATTATCCCCCTGGGTTGGAGTGCGACCTGAGCGTTCACCATCATAGTTTCCGAGTGCCTGCCCCAGGGCATTTACTTTCAGGAATTCAATTCCAAAGTTACCCCGAAGTTCATCTTCATATTCCAGTTCAAGGCCACTCTTTCCGATTTTATCGCCAAGCCTTATTTCATCAGATGAATTATACTCCTCCTGATCGGCTTCTCTGAGGTATCCGAAGATATGGGAACCAACCATTTCAGTTGGATAGTGTCGCTTACTTTCAATTTGATGACCAATGCCGGAAAGCTGCCAGATGTTTTCCTGAACTAAAGAAAAGGTTTGGAAATCTACATCAGAGAGGAGAGGAGAAGTACGATACCAGGAATAGCGTTGAGCCTCATCAACCCTCTGTTCAATCACACTATCTGGTACACTCATTAGTTCTGAAAGGATCGGAATTGTTGAACGATCAAAGTTGGCAGGAGTAATAGTTATAGTGAATATGGGTTCATTATCTACCAGTAAAACTCCATTACGGTCAAAAATTAATCCCCTGGATGGGTTTACATATTCTTGCCTGATTGAGTTTTCTTCGCCTAAGCTTGCATATACCTCATGTTGAATTATCTGCAAAAAGAATACACGCCCCAGGATAACGAGGCAAACGCCAACCATAATCACCAGCAAAGCGCGAATCGAAGTTCTTGTTCTATTTGAATTTGATTTACCGTATTCAAATCAAAGCCGAAGCAATCTTTACCGTATGATTTCATAAAGACTAACCATTTATTTGAAGTAAGTGATATCTACAAGACGAGTCATATCAAGTTTGCTTCTTCTTTGACTTGAGATACTGACATACCTGATAACTTAGATATCTCGTCATTTGCCAGAGTCATTTTCCAGGCAGGAATTTCAATTTTCCAGGCAG
>JAKSCW010000014.1 GCA_022360375.1 Balneolales bacterium | reverse complement strand
GCAACAACTCGACGTATAGAGCGGCCAGTATAAAACCGGCAAATACACAACTCCTTTACTTGTTCCTAAGAATATACTTCTCAATAATTATCCCCTTCCTGATTTTGTTACTCATTATATCTTCAACAAAACAATGGAAGTTATTAGCCGAAACCCGAAAATTCAAAGATCGCTTAATCGACAGATTCATTACGGCCAGTTTTCTCTGCCTTTTCGTGCTGGTTGGGGTTACGTTTTACATTTTAGATCGCCAGAACTCTACGGAAGTTCAAGACGAGTTACTCAGCCGGTTGAACAGTTTTGTCCAAAGCATTGCTATCCAGGATTCCGCCAGTGTTGCTGATCCTGAATTTTTGAAAACTTCCTCTTCGATCCTTGCGGAAGATGTTGCTCTTTTTGTAGATGCTTCACTTGTAAATTCAACAACGCCTCAAATCTACTCCCAGCATATCCTCCCTGATGTTCTTCCCTGGACGGTTTTCCAAAACCTAACCACAACCGGTAGCCAGCAGGAAATACAAATCATCCAGCTTAACGGGCAGGAAATGATGATCGGTTATCAACCCTGGCTTGATGCAAATAACAAGATAGTTGGAGTAGCTGCGATTCCTACGTTCTTAAGAACACCTAAATTTTATGAAGAATTGCTCTCTACTACCAGTTACTTGTTGGCCTTTTTCTCTATCATTTTTGGGTTACTAATGGTTAGTATCAGTGTTATTGCTTCCCGAATGACTTCTCCGCTGGAGGCATTGAAACTAGGGCTGGGCAAGATCGCCTCAGGTGATCTTGAGGCAACATTACCGGTAACGAGTACTGATGAAATCGGGATGCTGACCCAGGCGTATAATACAATGGCAACACGCCTGAAAGAGCTGCAACATGAATTAGCAGAAAGCGAGCGGGAAGCTGCATGGAAAGAAATGGCACAGCAGGTGGCGCACGAAATTAAGAACCCGCTTACCCCAATGAAACTGAACCTGCAACATTTAGAGCGTCAGCTATCCGAAACGGAGCATCAGTTAGAGAAAACCAATCCAAGAATTGCTTCAATAACCAAAAGTATGATTGAACAAATCGAAGCTTTAAACAAAATTGCTTCCGATTTTTCCAAATTTGCCAAACCTATCCGAAAGGAATTTGAAGTAGTCGATCTAAACAAACTGGTTTCATCTGTAGCTGATCTTTACGAACAGGAGCTTCAGATTAAGGTTAAATCAGCCCCAAGAAAACTGTTTGTTTATGGTGTTCCGGATGAACTTCGCAGAGTGTTTGTTAACCTGATCAAAAATGCGCAGGAAGCCATAAAGGAAGGTGGCGAAATTCATATCAAAGCCGAAACAGACCCGGCACAGCATCATGCTCTAATACATGTTACAGACACCGGAAAGGGAATCTCTGAGGAAGACCAAAACAAAATCTTTACTCCAAATTTTTCTACTAAAACGAGTGGAACAGGTTTGGGGCTTGCCATAACGAAAAAAATTATAGAAGAACACCGTGGTACTATTTCCTTTAGCTCCGAAAAAAACAAAGCCACTACATTCTCTGTTAAAATCCCTTTAAAACTGAAGTAGCTTTTTGAAGTTAGTTTCAGTGATGTTTCGTACCATTGCAGAAATTTTGGAGCCTTGCAACATCATCTACCACAAATAAAAAAGGAAACGGGTACACTGCTAAAGGTTGGTTTGCCTATTGTTGGAACACAGTTGCTGGGAATGGGATT
>JAKSCW010000015.1 GCA_022360375.1 Balneolales bacterium | reverse complement strand
TACCGATACTGTTCGCAAAATCCTTCGTAAAGAAGGGGTACTTTACAAACGTCATCTAATGATGTGGGGTAAGAGCGAAGAAGAAATCGAAGCTGCACTTACTGAGTG
Organism: Balneolales bacterium; assembly: GCA_022360375.1. GTDB lineage: Bacteria > Bacteroidota > Rhodothermia > Balneolales > Balneolaceae > HXMU1420-13. Next base: position 3,264 of record JAKSCW010000015.1, on the reverse strand, counting down.
GAAAGCATATAAAGAATCCAAGCAGGACAAAGAAGTAACCCGAAAGGAACAAGTACGTGCTGCGTTAGCTGCCGAAGAAAAGGAATACAAAAGCCAGGTTGATAAAAAGGCTGCCCAGGCTGCTGAAGAATTGGCCGCCGCAGAGGCAGAAGCTGAAGTTGCAGAAACAGAGGTTGCCGAAGAAGTAGCAGAAGCACCGGCGGAAGAAACAGTAGCAGAGGAAGCTACTACGGAAGAGCCTGCAGCGGAAGAAGTAGCAGAAGAAACCGCGGAAGAACCTGTTGCAGAAGTTGAAGCACCGGCAGAAGAGGTAGTGGAAGAAGCCCCTGCCGAAGAGCCTGTAGCGGAAGAAGTAGCAGAAGAAACACCAGCCGAAGAAACCGCGGAAGAACCTGTTGCGGAAGTTGAAGCACCGGCGGAAGAGGTGGTGGAAGAAGCTCCTGCCGAAGAGCCTGTAGCCGAAGAAGTGGCAGAAGAGGCGCCCGCAGAGGAAGCAACTGATGCTGTTAAAACCTCTTCGGATATGAGTGCGAAAGAAGCTGCAGACCATATTGCAGCGACTGACCTTGCTGCATTAGAAGGATTTGTAACAGAAGCAGAAACGCGTAAAACCGTTCTTGCTGCCTGGGAAGCCAAAAAAGGCGAATAATAAACTAAGGCTCCTATGAGTGCAGGCGCCGGAACATCACCATTTACGCAGATCGGGCAAATTGCTCGGTCTCATGGGTTGAAAGGTGAACTTCGTGTTTCATTTGACACCGACAATGTTCAGTCTATTCAACAACTGCAAATGGTGTACCTGCGTAATGCCCGGGGAGACTTCTTCCCTTGCCGTATTACTCACCTAAGGGTGGAAGGCAAAGGAAATCAACAATTGTTCTTTGTACAATTTGAAACAATCGCTGATCGTAATTCAGCTGATTCTTTAAAAGGAAAAGCCATTTACCTGGAAACAGAACATGCCAATGGACTGAACCTTTGGAAAGAAGAATCAGCATTAACCTACGATGACTTCGAAATCATCAACGAACACCATAAACACATTGGATTAGTAACCGATGAAATGGACAACGGAGCTCAACTCGTTCTTTCCGTTGCTACTACTTCGGGAACATTGCTTATTCCGGTTGTGGAACAATTTGTGGAAGAAATTGATGAAGAGAATGCCGTCATTCGGTGTAAAAACCTGGACCTGCTGGAGGGAAATTAATGCGAATTGATATTATTTCCGGTGTTACGGCATTGTTAACCGGCCCCCTAAATCACAGTATTGTGAAACGAGCCATCGACAAAAAACTGGTGGAAATTCACATTCATGACTTACGGGATTACACCGACGATAAACACAAAAAGATCGACGATTACCCCTACGGTGGAGATGCAGGAATGGTGTTGACCCCTCAACCCATTTTCAGCTGTATCGAATATCTTACCTCGCAGCGTAACTATGACGAATTGATCTTCACTGCTGCTGATGGTACTGTGTTTGATCAAAAGGCGGCGAATGAGCTTTCACTGAAGAAGAACATTCTTATTCTATGTGGCCATTACAAGGGAGTAGATCAGCGGGTGCGGGATGAATTAATTACCAGGGAATATTCTATTGGTGATTTTGTGCTTTCCGGAGGCGAACTGCCGGCAATGGTAATTACCGACGCAATCATCCGGTTACTTCCGGGAGCCATTGGCGATGCCGAAAGTGCATTAAAGGATTCTTTCCAGGATGGCTTATTGGAGGCTCCGGTTTACACTCGCCCTGCCGAATTCAGGGGGATGGAGGTTCCGGAGGTGCTTCGCTCAGGCGATCATAAAAAAATAGCTGAGTGGCAAAAGGAGCAGGCCGTCCAACGCACGAAAGAACGAAGAGAAGATTTGTACAATCGATATAAGAAAGAATATTAACATCACAATCCCAACGGGATTCAATACTTAGAAACATGGACAAGCTAAAATTAGTTGAACAAACACTGGTTGCTGATAACCTGCCTGATTTCACTTATGGCGATACGGTAAACATCCATTACCGTGTACGCGAGGGTGAAAAAGAAAGAATTCAGCAGTACGAAGGTGTGGTAATCGCCGAGCGTGGAAGCGGCCCAAATAGAACCTTCACCGTTCGTAAAATGAGTGGTAATGTTGGAGTGGAGCGTATTTTTCCGTTCAACTCTCCATTCATCGCACAAATTGATGTGAAACGACGAGGAAAAGTGAGACGTTCGAAATTGTTCTACCTGCGTGAGTTACGTGGTAAAGCAGCTCGTATTAAAGAAAAAGATTCCAAAGGAAAGCAGAAGTAATCTTTGGTTAATCTTTATTTAAGAAATTCAGCCCGGCCTCAGCACACCATTGAGGTACGGGAATTTCTTATTTCACTCTCTCATCGAACACAAATATTTTGGTTATGAATATTGTACTTTTTGGCCCTCCCGGGGCAGGTAAAGGCACCCAGGCAGACATGCTGATACAAAAGTATCACATTCCGCACCTGTCTACAGGAAACATTTTCAGAGCGGCCATCAAGAATGAAACCGAACTCGGTCTTAAAGTTAAATCTATTCTTGATGAAGGTGGTTTAGTTGAAGATCAATTAACTGTAGACCTGGTAGCAGAAGAACTTGCTTTTGCCCGTTATAATTCTGGTGCTATTTTCGATGGATTTCCCAGAACGGTTTTCCAGGCAGAATCACTGGATAAGCTTCTTGCAAAGAAAGATGCACGAATAGATTTCGTTTTTTCGCTTGAAGTACCAAAAGAAGAATTAATCAGGCGAATCCTTTCCCGTGGACAGGGAAGAACCGATGACACCGAAGAAGGAATCCACAATCGCCTTGAGGTGTACAACAAAGAAACCGCCCCGGTTCTTGCCTATTACAAGGAAAAAGGCCTGGTTCATGATATTGATGGCATCGGAACGGTTGAAGAGATTTTTGGAAGGATTGCCGGTTTTTTACACTAACGTTCTGTGTATGGTGTGTATCCCGAAGGGTATGCATTATACACCTTGTTGGCGGTAGTTATTTATTTTCAAGTTCTTTCTTAAATCCAAGAAAGTACTTATCAGGATTCAAAGTTTTCTGAACACTTGAACAGAACTCTCTCTTAGTGTTCATCAGGCGGCCTTTAAGGGGTTTATTGATGGATTGGTCAAGGTAGCTGACTTCTTTATCTAAGATCTTATAGCATAACTTAAGTTGACTTATAGGCTCTCTGGTAAGACCTTGAAAAGCAAACGGTTTATGGTGTCCATAGACATCTTTATCTGTG
>JAKSCW010000155.1 GCA_022360375.1 Balneolales bacterium | reverse complement strand
TTTCAGTAATGATTAACTTATCAGCGAAATCGATGGTTTGCCGGTAAAGAACACCCCCTCCAATTATAAAAACCTCTTCTTCGTTAAGATTTTCTAACACCTCCTCCAGCGAGGTACATGTAGTTACATGGGCATACTTTTTACTTTGAGAAAGCACAATATTGGTCCTGCCCGGAAGAGGCTTTTCCTTTAACTCTTCAAAAACCCCACGCCCCATAATCACTGGTTTGCCTAACGTGGTACGCTTAAAGTGTTTCAGATCTTCCGAATAATTCCAGGGTAATTCACCATCCAGCCCAATTACAAGGTTCGGATCGTGTGCAGCGATCAGGGAAATGATCATACAGCAACCTCAAACCGGATCACCGGGTCGGGGTTATAATTTTCAAGGGTGAAATCCTCGAAATCCAACTCATCAACAGGTTTGTTTGCAATATGAAGTGTGGGGAGTTCCCGGGGAGTCCGGGTTAACTGTTCCTTCAAACCATCTACATGATTCACGTAGATGTGTGCATCAACAATCGTATGTGCAAAGGTTCCCGGTTCTAACCCAACTTCCTGGGCAATAGCCATTGTGAGGGCTGAATAGCAAGCCAGGTTGAAAGGTATACCCAAAGCGATATCACCTGAACGCTGGGTTAAATGGCAATTCAGCTTTCCATTAGCAACATTAAAGATATACATGATGTGGCATGGAGGAAGTGCCATTTGCCCCAACAAACCCGGATGCCAGGTACTTACTACAATACGCCTGCTATTCGGGTTTTCTTTGAGGATTTTTATGGCTCTTTGAACCTGGTCAAACTCTTTATGAACCCACTCCTGCTTTCCATTTTTTTCCTCTTGTTCTAAATATGGAAATCTTCTCCACAGAACCGGATAAATTGGCCCAACATGTCCATCTTCATCTGCCCATGCATCCCAGATATGGCAATCTTTTTCATCTCTTAACCAACGGATATGATCTTCACCTCTCAAATACCAAAGAAGTTCAAGAATAACTGATCGGAAATATACCTTCTTAGTTGTTAATAATGGAAAACCTTCCGATAAATCTACTTTATAAAATTCAGCGAAATTCGAGATGGTATCCGTGCCGGTTCTGTTTTCCTTACGAACTCCGTTTTCAAGTACATTTCTAACTAAATCGTGGTAGGCTTTCATATAAATAATTAAAGGTTAGAGTAATAGTTCACTCAAAAATAAAAGAGCAATTGAAAAATAAATAATGATTCCACTTACATCCACTATAGTTGCAACAAAAGGTGCAGATGAAACTGCCGGATCCAGTCCGAATTTGGACAGTATAAATGGAAGCATCGCGCCAATGAAATTTCCAAACAAAACGATAGACAACAGACTTAACCCAACAACCAACGCGGTAAGCAGCATTTCAAGTCCCAGTGGTGTGCCGTCTATTAACTCCCAGATGATCAATGTAGTAAATCCAAGAACTCCGATTAATGCTCCAAGCATTAAACCGGATGTAAATTCTCTGGCAAATACACTTTTCCAGTCATCGAATTTAATGTCATCAGTAGCTAATGCCCTGATAACCAGTGTTGCTGCCTGGGCTCCGGAATTCCCCCCACTGGAAATAATCAGCGGAACAAAAAATGAGAGAAATACCACCTGGCTTAGTAATTCTTCATACTGCCCCATAGTAAGAGCTGTTAAAATCTGGCCCACGAATAACACAATTAGCCAACCCAGGCGCTTTTTTACCATTTGAAAAATGGAAGTTTGAGAGTAATAGTCATCCAGGGCATCCATAGCGGCCATTTTCTGCATATCCTCTGTGGTCTCTTCTTCTGCCACATCAATGATATCATCCACGGTCACAATTCCAACCAAAACCCCATCTGTATCAATTACAGGAAGAGCCACTCTATCATATTTGGCGAACATTTTCACTGCCTCTTCCTGGTCATCATATACATTCAGTGCATAAAATGTGTCGTCCATTATATCAGAGATGTTCTGCTCAGGACTAGCAACAATGAACTGGGTAAGCTTAAGGTCATCAATCAGATGTTCCTTATCATCCACAACGTAAATCACATTCAATGTTTCAGCTACTTCCGCATACTTACGAATATGAGACATACTTCGTTCAATGGTCCAATCCGATTTTACACGAACATATCTTGGAGTCATCAAACGCCCGATACTTTCCTCTGGGTAACCAAGTAGCTTTTTTATCTGAATCTGATCTTCAGGGCGCATACTG
>JAKSCW010000464.1 GCA_022360375.1 Balneolales bacterium | reverse complement strand
TAAAAATAAGTGACCAGAAGTGGACAATAGAAAGCCGATAGGAAAAAATGGGTCGATTTGCCGCTTTAGGAATGAAGTAGTACATAATTCCCAAAAACGGTGTGGTTAGGAAGAAGGCTACTGCATTATGACCATACCACCACTGGACCAAAGCATCCTGAACCCCGGCATAAAGAGAATAGCTTTTAAACAATCCTGCAGGAACTTCGAATGAATTTACAACATGAAGTACCGCAACGGTTACAAATGTGGCTATGTAGAACCAAATAGCCACATAAATATGTTTTTCCCGGCGCTTCATGATGGTCATAATCATGTTTACACCAAACACAATCCAAATTAAAGCAATGGCGATATCAATCGGCCATTCAAGTTCGGCGTACTCTTTACTGGTGTTTATTCCAAAAGGAAGTGTTAGTACCGCCGAGAGGATAATAGCTTGCCAGCCCCAGAAGTGAATTTTGCTGAGTAAAGGACTCCACATCGGGGCCTTACACAGCCTTGGAAGTGAATAGTAGACTCCATAAAAAATTGCATTTCCCGCAAAAGCAAATATTACCGCGTTAGTATGTAAGGGCCGTATACGGCCATAGGACAACTCAGGAATAAATCCCAGGAAGTTAGGTAAAAATAGTTTCAGGGCGATGATAAGCCCAACCAGGAAACCGATGATGCCAAAAGCGATCGAAGCAATCCCAAAGTTGCGAACTATTTTATTGTCATAATGAAAGGTATCCATTGCCATGGTTATTCCCCTCTAAGTGTTTTCGATTTATTTTTTGAAGTTGAAATTTCGTTGTCGAAGAGCATTCGAATGGCGGGCGTTTGCGGGTCATCAAATTGACCGCTTTTTACGGCCCAGAAAAAGGCTCCGAGAAAAATGAGCGCAACCAGCAAACTGAACAGTATAAGCAGTACAATTACACCCATATTTTTAGCCCCATCTTTTGTGCCTGAATGCGGGTTGCTACTGTTGTGAATGCCATGATACTTACCGAGCTCAATGGCATAAGAATCGCTGCTACTAATGGTGATAAATGCCCGGTAATAGCAAAACCAAGTCCGGTTAGGTTATAAAGCAGCGAAAACCCGAAACTGAATAAAATTATTGTAAAGGCACTTTTACTAAAGGCTACAAATTTGTTAAGCGAATGCAATGAGGTGGCGTCGATAATACCATCACAAGCAGGAGAGAAGGAGCTTTTATCATCTGAAACGGCTATCCCGAAATTACTTGCCTGAAGAGCTCCGGCATCATTTAAACCATCTCCGATCATAGTAACATGAGCCCCCTTTCGTTTAAGCGTATTTACAAAATCAAGCTTATCTGAAGGAGATTGATCGAATAGCATTTTCCGCCAATGCGGGAAAACCTTCAACAGCATGTTTTTTTCTTTCTCATTATCTCCCGAAAGCAAGAAAACCGGCTTAAAGATATCGCTCAATAAATTTGACAATCCTTTGCGTACAATATGCCTGATTCTGAAATACCCACGGTATTTTCCATCAATCGCCACAAATACTTTTGAGCCATACCCAAGACTTGAATCATCAGTAGTTACCTGTATGTTCTGTTCTTCCAGGAATTCAGAACTTCCAATGTATACCCTGCTGTCGGGATAGACAGCGTGCACCCCTTTTCCGGCAAGTTCAAAGTAACTAACGGGATTATTAAGAGCGGTTCTTTTAAGCTTTTCAACGATGGCTTTTGACAGAGGATGGGTAGAGCTTTTACACGTGGAGGCAACCAAATGCTCTTCTTTATTAGAAAGCGGAATTCCCACAAAATCAATACTTCTGTTTTCAGCTTCAGTAATAGTTCCTGTTTTGTCGAATACAAACGCCGAAGTGCGGGATAAGGATTCGATCACATGTGTATTTCTTAAGTAGAATCCATTTGCTGCAAGAATATTAACAACGGAACCGAGGGTGAATGGCGTTGAAAGAGCCAGAGCGCAAGGGCAGGCAACAATTAAAACGGCCGTAAAAATGGTGAACGCCTGGCTAGCATCGATTTGGAGCCATACTAAAAGGGACAGCACGGCAATGCCTAATACTGTAAACGTGAAATGAGGGCTTATTCTATCTGCGAAAGAGGTGATAACCTTATCTTTATGAGAGTTTTTGAAGGACTCGTTTTCCCAAAGCTGGGTAAGGTAGCTGTGCTCTACTTTCTTAGAAATAATGAGCTCTGCTGTTTTACCAACTACTTTTCCGCCTGCAAAAACTAATTCCCCAACCCGGAGGCTAACAGGTTCCGATTCCCCGGTAATGAAGCTATAGTCAATTTGAAGGTTTTCAGTTTGGTTAACAGAATCAGCAGGCACCAATTCCTGATTTCGAATTAGCACATGATCCCCAATCTCTAACTTATTTACAGGAATAGATTTTTCGCCTTTTTGGCCTAAACGAATTACAGATATAGGGAGATAAGATTTATAATCCCGGTCGAAAGTAAGTTGATCGAAGGTTTTTTTCTGGACTACTTTTCCAATCAGCAAAAAGAAGATGAAACCAGTAAAAGAATCGAAATATCCTGCTCCGGTGCCTGAGATAATCTCGTAAGCACTCCTGCCAAATAATGCCAGCATTCCAATCGAAATGGGAACATCCAGGTTGATACCTTTTTGGCTTAATACCGCCCATGCCGATTTCAGATAATCTATTCCGCTATAAAGAAGTACCGGCAGGGCCAAAAGAATATTCAATCCACCAAAAAACAACCGGAACATATCAGACGAGCCGGATTGATCCATTTTCAGGTATTCAGGAAAACTGAACAACATGATGTTTCCAAAACAGAAACCAGCTACACCCAGTTTTAGCCAAAGTCCGCGTTGTACCGATGCCTTTCCTTCTTCTTCAAGCTGTTCGAGCTTAAGGGTGGGTTCGTAACCAATAGTAGTGAGCATTTCCACCACATGCCTTAAGGTGGTTTTGGTATCATCGAAAACGATAGTTACTGTTCTCTTCAAGAAATTGACTGTACCCCTGATTATGCCTTCGTCTATATTCTGAAGGTTTTCCAATAGCCATACACAAGAAGTGCAATGGATATTGGGAATCGAAAACGTAATAGAAACGGTATTCCCTTTCTGGAAGTCCACCAACTTGTGCTGAACGTCTAAATCCTGGAGGTATTCAAACCTTTTTCGTTCAACTCCGTTTTTAACCTGAATTCCTGCACCTTCATTTAAAGAATAGTAGGTGCAAAGGTTATTTTTATCTAAAATCTGGAATACTGTTTTGCACCCCTCACAACAAAAGCGTTTATTCTCCCAAACGATATCCGCTTCATTACAGTTTTCACCGCAGTGATAGCATCGGGTTTTTGCTATATGGGTCGACGGATTCAATTCAGCTAAATCCGTTAGTGAAGGTTAGCCGTTCATTAAACCAGGCCTGGCTCATAACACTTTCTGCTTTTTCAAAAGTTGTTTCCTGGAGCCATCGCTGAATTTCATTCCTTTTCGCGGACCAAAATTCATGAAAGGGGCATGGTTCTATATAGCCACAACCCTCAATACCCATAAAGCAGGTAGAGAAGAATGCCTCTCCATCAATTGCAGCTACTACATCATATATGGAGATTTCTTCCAGTGGTCGCGCCAAATAGACTCCACCATTCAATCCACGTTGAGAACCAAGTATTCCTGGTGCTTTAAGCTTTGCCAGGATTTGAGATAAGTATGCAGCAGGACAATTCAAACTCCTGGAAAGCTCAGAAGCTGAGATAATATTATTGGGATGCTTTGAGATAGCGATTATAGCTGAGATCGCGTATTGAGCACCTTGTGATACAAGTTTCATATTCCTCTATTTAAAATCTAATAATCATATTCGAATATCGGTATTAGATTTTAAGAAGGTTCTTACTTAGAATCAATCTGAATAAAAAATTTAATACCGAAAGGTGAACAACCTGTGGAAAACATCCCCGTCATTAAACAGAAAAACCTCGTATTTTCAGCCTTTTCAAATAACCTTATAGCTGCTCAAATTTTATGGCTCAATTACAAGTGCAGGAACCGGAAGTTACCCTTGAACTCGCGCTCGAACACGGATTAAATGAAGAAGAATTTGAAATGATTAACACCCGGTTAGGCCGGGTACCTACATTTACAGAACTAGGGGTGTATTCCGTAATGTGGAGCGAACATTGTTCATACAAAAATTCCATCATAGAATTGAAGAAATTGCCGCGTGAAGGAGAACATCTTTTGGTTGCAGCCGGTGAAGAGAATGCCGGCTTGGTTGATATTGGTGATGGCTTAGGCTGTGCCTTCAAAATAGAAAGCCATAATCACCCCTCGGCTGTAGAACCATACCAAGGAGCGGCAACAGGAGTAGGGGGGATTCACCGGGATATTTTTACGATGGGTGCACGCCCGGTAGCCAGTTTGAATTCCCTTCGCTTTGGCAGCATGGCTAATCCTCGTGTTCGTTACTTATTGGATGGTGTTGTTCGGGGTATTGGAGACTACGGAAATTCTTTCGGGATTCCGGTGATTGCAGGCGAAGTCTATTTTGATGAAAGTTATGAAGGGAATCCACTTGTAAACGCAATGAGCATTGGTATTGTGAAGGTTGGGGAGACTGCTTCAGCCATTGCCAAAGGAATCGGAAACCCGGTTATAATTGTGGGTGCAAGCACTGGCAGAGATGGAATTCATGGAGCTACATTCGCTTCGGAAGAGATCAGCGAAGAGAGTGAAGCAAAACGACCAAGTGTACAGGTGGGAGATCCGTTTACCGAGAAGTTACTACTGGAGGCTAGTCTCGAAGCGTTAAAAACAGGTGC
>JAKSCW010000016.1 GCA_022360375.1 Balneolales bacterium | reverse complement strand
TTCGAATTTCGCATAAAAACTGGCTGAAAACATTTCATTGTTTGAGATGCTCTCCTTCAGGAAATAGGTGATTTTGTAACCAAGAGCATTGTTTACGATTTCCAAAGGAGCATTCGCCGTGGCTACTAAACTTCTGTTATAGCTCTCAAAATTCAATACTTCCGGATTTAGTATTTCCACCTCATTAGAATTGGGGGTAGTACCTAGCAGGTGTTTCTTAAATGCTCTCAAGTTTCTTTTCCATTTTCTGCTTCCTGATACAGGCTGGAACCCTTCAGGTTCTGCTTCCAGCCCAAGGTTTGAGTAATCTTCCTGGTACAATGGAAACTCAATACGTATTGCTCGGTCTTTGTACCCCACACGGCTGAAGACAATCAATTGCAAGCCTTCCGGAATACCTTCAAGGGTGTATGCACCATGTTCGTCTGTTACTGTTCCAATGGTGGTTTTATTTAAAAAAACGTGAGCTCCGACTAGTGGTTTTCCGGATCCCGAATCGACTAAGTGCCCCTTTAGCTCAAAGGTTTGCGCAGTAACAAAACCAGTACCAGGAAATGAAACCAGAATTAGCAATGAAACTATGTATGAATGAAACCTCATGGGTTATTTCAATTCAAAAGTAATTTAATTTGTGTAATTGTCTGGTAATGCTTCCGGAATACGATGTGTCCATCCCCAATAACCATGCAAGATGTAGCGAGTAGATGGAGAATAGCTTCCTGTATATTTGTTTATCGTAACGCTTTCACTTGGTATCTCAATCCAGGACATTTGATTAACGGTTTGCGATCTAAATCCCATTCTTCTGCCAATTTCAGTGCCAACTTTCTCTCCGGTGTACATAACTTTCAGTATTTGATGATCGCGGGGTATGAAGAGTTCCACCCATTTATCTTCAGGTTCCGGGTCTGAATAATAATCAATGGTGGATTTCATTTCGGTGGAAAAAGGATCCTTTTCATAGTACAAGTTCACACGAGAAAACCTTGTCCCAAATACCGTGAAATTATTTTCGTTAACTAATCCTTCGGACACACTATTTATAAAGTGAACAAAAGACCCTTCATAGGTTTCGGTACGTCTGTTTTCCCATTTCTCCAATTCATTATCAGAAGAAGGGGGCATTTCTTCGAACCGCGCATAGAAACCAGCTGTGAATATATCAAAGTCCGAAATGCTTTCTTCCAGGTAATACGTGATTTTATAACCAAGAGCTTTATTTAATATTTCTAATGGAGCATTTGAGGTGGTCCGTAGCATTCCATTATAACTTTCAAAATTCAATACCTCCGGGTTTACGAGTTCCACTTCTCTGGAATTAGGAGTATAACCCAGGAAATGTTGCTCAAACTTTCTAAGATTTCTTCTCCACGCTTTATTACTTCCTACCACCTCTATATCCTGGAATTGTACCGGATCGGGTTTTAATCGAATAGCTAAGTAGTTTTCTTCTTCTACAGGGAACTCTATTGGTTTTGCCTGGTTTTTATAGCCTATATAACTGAACACGATTAATTGCTTTCCGTTTGGAATTCCTTTAAGAATGAATTCTCCATTTGCATCAGTAGCTGTACCAATGGTGGTATTATTTAGGAAAACGTGAGCTCCAATTAAGGGTTCTCCAGATACTGAATCGGTTAAAAAGCCTCTCAGTTCGTTTTTTTGAGCTAAAGTACTACTGCTGCTAAAGAAAGAGACCAGAATTAACAGGAAGGCTATATTGAAATTGAAATTCATCCCATCAATTATTTTATAAAGGAAGTAACGAAACACAATAAGTTAATATTTTAAGTCTAATAAACTATTTCAGTTGAATATCGGTGGGAATCACGCCATCCCATAAAACAATTGTTTCTCTTCAAAATAAGGAGCAAAAGTTTTCCTCAATTCGGAATGTTTTTGGAAAGTAAGTTCAGGATCATTTCTTACTATTTGTTGAGCTGCATTTTTAGCCTGAGCCAGGATAAACTGGTCTTCCAATATATCAGCGACTTTAAAATCAGGGAGGCCGCTTTGTTTTGTACCGAGAAAATCGCCCGGTCCGCGAAGTTTTAAATCAGCTTCTGCAATCCGAAAACCATCGGTGGTTTCTTCCATGGTTTTCAGGCGGAAAGCCCCTGCTTTGCTCAGTTTAACATCCGGCATTAAAATGCAGTAGCCCTGCCGACTTCCTCGCCCGATTCTTCCTCTGAGCTGATGCAGTTGTGACAGGCCAAATCGCTCGGCGTGTTCAATAATCATTATAGAGGCATTGGGGACATCCACTCCAACTTCGATCACCGTGGTTGAGACCAGGATCTGGACTTCATTCTTTTTAAAAGAGCTCATTATCTCATCTTTCTCCTCCGATTTCATTCTTCCATGAAGTAAAGCCACGTTGAATTCAGAAAATCGTTTTCGAAGTTTTTCGAACCCGGCGGTTGCATCCTTTAAATCCATAGCTTCCGATTCTTCGATCAATGGGAACACCACATAGGCCTGACCGCCCTGTACCAGTTCTTCGTTCAGGAACCGGTACACATCTTCGCGTTTCTTTTCACTTCGCACGGCGGTGATAACCGGTTTTCTTCCTTTTGGTAGCCCCTGGATGATGGAGATGTCCAAATCAGCGTAAGCAGTCATTGCCAGGGACCGGGGTATAGGGGTAGCGCTCATCACTAACATATGCGGGTGATTTCCTTTACTCAAAAGTTCAGCCCGTTGCTTTACTCCAAAGCGATGTTGTTCGTCAATTACCGCAAGCCCCAATTTATGAAATCTGATTTCTTTTTGGAGAATAGCATGTGTTCCCACTACTACCTGGCACGCGCCGCCTTCAATCTCAGTTAAAACATCCCGGCGAAGTGCGGTTTTTTGTCCACCTACCAACAATCGAATGTTAATGTCCAATTCTTTTAGATGTTCGCTAAGGGTTCTGTAGTGTTGTTCGGCCAGGATCTCAGTAGGGGCTACAAATGCTGCCTGGAAATTATTATCCAAAGCCATCAAAATCGCCCCGATGGCTACAATCGTTTTACCGGCGCCCACATCCCCCTGGATCAATCGATTCATTTGTTTGCCCGATCGAAGGTCAATCTTGATATCGTGAAGGGATTTCTTTTGCCCTTCCGTCAATTCAAATGGAATAATGGAGTTGAAATATCTGGAAGTATAATTCCCGGTTTCAGTAAAAAGATGACCACTTTTTCGCTCACTTCGATGTTGGTGAATCTTCTCCATCGCCAATTGAAAAAGAAAGAACTCTTCGAATTTGAATCGCTCCAGTGCTTTTTTATGTTCGCCATGATCCTCCGGGAAATGAATCATTCGGAAAGCATCGTATCGGTTTGGAAGTTTAAATTCTGTAAGAATAGATTCAGGAAGAAATTCAGTAACAGTAGTTTCATTGATTGCTTTTGAAACCCACTTCTGAACCAGGGTGCTTGTTATTCGTGAGCTACTGAATTCTTTATTTCCGGGATAAACAGGAATGATTCTCGAAAAAGCACTCAGATCTCCTTCTTCATCAATTTTGTCCAGCTCGGGGTGGGCAATAGTCAGGTCTCTTCCAAAACGTTTTACAGAGCCATAAAAGCAAACCAATTCTCCGGGTTTAAATATCTTCTTGAAGTAGCTGATTCCACGAAACCAAATTCCCTTAACATTCCCGGTTCCATCGTTAAT
>JAKSCW010000110.1 GCA_022360375.1 Balneolales bacterium | reverse complement strand
GTGATTGCAGCGGTTATCTTGATTGCGTATCAGATGACTGGTCTTTATGGGATTGCGATGGCGGCTTTAGGAATGCTGTCTACTACGGGGATTCAATTAGCGGTAGATGCCTATGGCCCGATTGCTGATAATGCGGGTGGTATTGCTGAAATGGCGGAACTTCCTGGCGAAGTTCGTGAGCGAACGGATAAATTAGATGCTGTTGGAAATACAACCGCGGCTATTGGAAAAGGTTTTGCGATCGGTTCTGCGGCTTTAACGGCATTAGCACTATTTGCAGCGTTCATTACTGCTTATAATGCAACACATGAAGTTCCTTTAACTGGAATTGATATAACGAAACCCACAGTAATGGCTTCCCTTTTTGTAGGTGCTATGTTACCATTCCTGTTTTCTGCGCTTTCAATGCAGGCAGTAGGTCGTGCAGCGATGAGTATGATTGAAGAAGTTCGTCGTCAATTCCGTGATATTCCGGAATTGAGAGCTGCCCTGGATGTAATGAACAAGAACGAAGGTAAAGAAATGGATGAATGGAGCAAAGAAGATCGCGCTACTTTTGAAGCCGCTGACGGTAAGGCGGAATACGAAAAATGTGTGGAGATATCTACTACTGCGTCCATTCGGGAAATGGTACTTCCTGGATTACTTGCAGTAATTGTTCCTGTTCTTTTCGGGTTCATTGGTGGAGCTGAGATGTTAGGTGGTCTGCTTGCAGGTGTAACTTCAGCCGGGGTATTAATGGCCCTTTTCCAATCGAATGCAGGTGGTGCCTGGGATAATGCCAAGAAAATGGTTGAAGAAGGCGTTAATGTAAATGGCGTAGATTACAAGAAAGGTTCTGAGCCACATAAGGCCGCTGTTGTTGGTGATACGGTTGGGGATCCATTCAAGGATACTTCCGGACCATCTTTGAATATACTTCTGAAGTTGATGAGCGTGGTTGCATTGGTAATTGCAACCATGATTTAACACAACTCCTGGTTTTATTGTATATCATTTGTAAGGGCGTATCACAATACGCCCTTACGTATTTACAGACCCTGTATCATGCCAAAAACCAATATCCTGAAACTTGTTTTCCATCACGATCAACGGCTGGATGATCTGGCTCCACTGCCAAATATGGAGGAAGGGAATCCCCTCGCAATGTTCACCCAACCTGACCCTACTTTTTCAACCTTATACTTTTCAGGTACCGATTTACGGGTGAATACTTTTGGCTTCAATGTGCTGGAGGCGTATGGTCGGCTTTTGAATACTTTTGAAATTATCTTAAGGGACATGAAAGTCTTTCCTTTATATAAAAATGGGGAATCACTGGAAGTAATGATCGATCAAATGGAAAAAGAGAGTTTTATCATTTTTGGGAATAAGGTCGATTCTTCTGATACCGGGATGACCAATGAAAAATTGAGAGAATACCTGGAGCAGGGTTTAATTGTACTCTTCAAAAAAGAAGCTCAGAATGGATTCGACCTCCAATTCTTTAGCAAAAAGAATATCTACACTAATTTCTTTTACCCGTTACAGGCACTTTTACCTGATCCATTTCGTTTCTTCTCGATGAACGGGAAACGCATTTCTTCAGAGCAAAAATTCTTCTTCGAAACCTGGAGTTTAAACCGCCCCCCCCATGGCACAGAAGAAGTTCATCCTGAATCAGTTCTTTAGAAAATAGGATTCATTCTTTTTACCAGAAATGGTATCTTAATTTAGACCAGGTATAAATAGAAGTATAAATGTATCCGCTTACACTTACCAAGGATGGTGAAAGAGTCGAAGTTCAGAGTTTGAATTGCCAACACGATGACGTATATCGGTTAAATGAGATGGGGTGCGTACAAGGTGCTAAAGGAACAATTATATCCAATCAAGACAATGTGATTTTACAAGTTGGGGAAACACGATTAGCAATTGCTGGAAATCTGGCCAAATCAATTTTTGTTACTTCCCTGAATTAATGAATCTTTTTCTTTCTGAAATAAAGTCCCCGGGGACGTTTACGGTAATCAATATTACCGGATCCGAAACTACCCGGATTCTGGAAATGGGTATTACCCCAGGTATCCGAATTGAAGTATTACGAAAAGCTCCAACGGGGTACCCAATTGAGATTAGAGTTCGCGGTGGGCTCCTTTCTTTAAGGGAAACGGAAGCCAAAAGCATTGAGTTAAAGGGTTGATTTGAAAACGCCTCTTACCATAGCGCTAGTTGGAAATCCGAATACAGGAAAATCGACCATTTTTAATGCGCTAACCGGGCTTCGGCAAAAAATTGCAAACTACCCGGGCATAACCGTAGAACGAAAGGTTGGCACCGCAATTATAAACGGGGTTCTTCATAAGGTAGTTGATCTGCCTGGTGCTTATAGTTTAAACTACAAAAAACTGGATGAGCGCATTGCCTATGAGGCGCTTATAGGGAGCTATGAACATGAAGAGTCTCCTGATCTTGTTCTTGTTGTTGCAGATGCCACAAATTTGGATCGGAATCTTTTCCTGGTAACCCAAATCATCGATTTAAACCTTCCTATGGTTTTGGTTTTAAACATGATGGACGAGGCGGAAGGGAAAGGAATAAGTATTGATGAAAAGGCATTAGAACAGAATTTAGGAATTCCGGTAGTCGCTATTTCGGCAAAGCAAAAAGAAAGCATTGAGCAACTAAAGCATGTGATCGGTTCTATTACTCCCGGGCGTAGTACACCGTTAAAGTGGCTAACAGATTCTAATCTTAAAAAAGCTAGTGAACTTGTCATTTCAGAATGGATTGAGCCGTATACCGATATCCCGGAAAGAGCAAGGACTATTGAAGCATTAAGGCTTATTTCAGAAGGGGAATTCATCGGGGCTTTTTACACTTTTGCTGAAGTTGAAAAAGGAAAAAAGGTAATCGCTAAAGCCCGTGCCATTATTGAACAAAACGGGGGTAATCCATTAGCAACTGAAGTTATTCAACGATATGATTTCATCGGAGAAACTACTTTAGATGCAGCGGTTCAAAACTCAGAAAACAAAAAAACACTTACAGACAGAATTGATGCCTTTGTTACTCATAAAGTTTTCGGGCCGTTGATTTTTACTTTTGTATTGTTGGTGATGTTCCAATCCATTTTTTCCTGGTCTGCTCCTTTTATGGATTTCATCGACCTGGTTTTTGTTGGAGCGGCAAGCTGGGTGGCAAATGCACTTCCACCAGGTATGCTGAATGATTTATTGGTGGAAGGAGTGATTGCCGGTTTAGGGGGTGTAATCATTTTTCTTCCACAAATTATCTTTTTATTCCTGTTCATTTATGTTCTGGAAGGTACCGGGTATATGGCTCGGGCTGCATTTGTAATGGATGGATTCATGACCAAAGTTGGACTCCATGGCCGATCGGTGGTGCCGCTAATGTCGGGCTTTGCCTGTGCCATTCCCGGGATTATGGCAGCGCGTTCTATAGAAAACTGGCGTGACAGGATCATTACCATCATGGTACTTCCATTCATGGCGTGTTCGGCACGCCTTCCGGTATATGCGTTGCTTATTGCTGCATTCGTTCCTTCAACTACTGTATTAGGAATATTTACTTTGCAGGGAGTTACATTCTTTGGGCTTTATATTTTTGGAATTGTGATGGCTGTATTGGCTGCTGCAGTTATGAAGCGGATTTTCCCAACCGGAAAGCAAACTCCGTTTATCATGGAGCTCCCATCCTACAAAATGCCGAAATGGTCGGTAGTTGTACAGAACACGTTGGACCGAGGCCGGGTTTTTGTGGTAGAGGCTGGAAAAGTAATCGTCGCAATTTCTATTATTCTCTGGTTTTTGGCATCGTTTCCGGAAGTGGGGTCCGAAGAATATGAAACCAATGCGTTACCGACTGAATCAATAGAATCGTATGAGCTACGACACAGCTTTGCAGGAAGGTTTGGCCAGATTATTGAACCGGCAATCGAGCCCTTGGGATTCGACTGGAAAATAAGAATAGGGTTACTTACATCGTTTGCGGCCCGGGAAGTCATGGTCGGGACTCTGAGTACCATTTATAGCATCGAAGATGATGGCGAAGATATTTCTACACTAAAAGAGAAACTGATCAACGATATTAACCCCGAAACAGGGCAACCTGTGTTTTCTTTAGCAACCGCTTTATCCCTTATGGTTTTCTTTGCCCTGGCAATGCAGTGCATGAGCACAATTGCCATTGTAAGACGGGAAACCAATTCCTGGAAATGGCCTGTTGCCATGTTTACTTACATGACCGTTTTAGCGTATCTTTGTTCACTCATCACTTATCAAGTAGTACGCGTTCTTTAATATGGAATACCAGGAAATAATATCATTTACATTGTTAATGGTTGTTGTGAGTTACACCTCGTATAAACACATCATTCGACCTATTAGAAAAAAAGCAGAACACAAAAACTGCGGTCCGGATTGCAGCTGTCATCCATAAAATCATTTACTCGTAATCGGGGTAAGAGATCATTATTTTCTAGGGTATAATCTTACTCAATGACCTATCTAGAAAAACTTACAGCAGCGGTACAATCATCTAATTCAACACTTTGTGTAGGCCTTGACCCCAATCTTGATCTGCTTCCGGAAGTGGTTAAAGCAAAATTCGCTTCTCCCGAAGAGCAAGTCGCTTTTTTCTGTAAAATGGTTATCGACTACACCTGCGAGCATTGCGCAGCATATAAACCCAATCTTGCTTTTTTTGAAGCACTGGGAGTTAATGGGCTTGCTGTGTTCCGGGAGGTAATTAATCATATTCCAAATGATCGGATTATTGTTGCCGATGCTAAACGCGGAGATATCAGTTCAACCGCAGATCATTACAAAAAAGCATTCTTTGATCAATTCGATGTGGATGCCATCACACTGAGCCCGTTAATGGGATTTGAATCAATGAACGCTTTTGCAGATGACGAAACAAAAGCGATGTACGTGCTTACATTGACTTCCAACCCCGGCGCTTCTGATTTCCTGAAGAAACCGTTCGAGGGATTCGATACCATGGCCGAATACATTGCACATGAACTCTTTGAACGCTCGGTTCGGGTAGAAACACACCTTGGAATGGTAATTGGAGCAACACAGGCGGTAGAGGCAAAATCAGTGATTGATCAGCACAGCCATGGAAGCCTGTTGATTCCTGGAGTTGGAGTACAGGGAGGAAATGTAGATGACTTAGCGGAAGCACTAAAAGATCATGAAGGGATTCCACTGATTAATTCCAGCCGTGGGATTATTTATGCTGGATCGGATTCGGAACAATGGACAGAAGAAGTGGCTAAGAAAGCGAAAGCCACCAAAGCATCGATTGCGAAAATTACCGAATTGTATGTCTAGCTTACCTCAAGTTATTATTTACACTGATGGTGCCTGTAGTGGGAACCCGGGCCCGGGTGGCTGGGGAGCCATTCTGATCTGGAACGGCAAGGAAAAAGAGCTTGCAGGTGGGGAAGCTCAGACCACCAATAACCGGATGGAAATGCGGGCGGTAATTGAAGCCTTAAAAGCGATGAAGAAGCCGGTTCACGCCAAAATTCATAGCGATAGTGCCTTGATCATCAATGCCATGACTCAGGGCTGGATCGAGAACTGGCAAAAAAAAGGCTGGCGCAAAGCCGATAAAAAACCGGTGGAGAATAAAGAGCTATGGGAGGAAATGCTGCAAGCCATGAAGCCCCACAAAGTCACTTGGGTAAAGGTGAAAGGGCACTCAGGGCTCGAGCTCAATGAACGGGTAGACCAGCTTGCGGTAGCCGAGAGTAAGAAGTTTTTATAGCTATGAGTTTTGAGGCTAAAGCACGTTGAACTATTCATTTCCGTGTTTGTATTATTCTATACCCTTAGGCTATTCTTAGATTTCTCAGTCGCTCACTCCTTCGAAATGACAAAAAATGGGAGTGTTGTTCTCCAGCAGATAATTCTTATGCGCCAGGACACCTCCCTCAGGATGACCGAAGAAGTAGAAATCGATTACCTAATCACTCATCCTTTAAGCTATCAACAGGGTTTGAAGTTGAAACTTTAATTGTTTGGTAGCTGATCGTAAGCATTGTCAATGTTAAGATGATTAAAAGAGCAATTACATAATTGAAAATTCCATTATCTACTCTATAGGCAAAGTTTTGCAGCCATTTTTCGATTAAGAAATAAGTAATCGGCATGGCTATCAAAAAAGAAAACCCGATTATACTAAAAATCTCTTTATTGAATACATAAAGCAGGTTACTGATACTTGCTCCAAGGATTTTGCGGAGCCCAATCTCCTTACTTCTTTTTTCGGCATTGAACGTGGTTAGTCCAAACAACCCTAAACATGCAATCACCATGGCTACAACTGAGAAAACGATAAATATTTTTCGTTGGCGGATGTCATTCGCATAGAGTTCGGCAAATTGCTCATCCAGGAACCTGTATTCGATAGGATAAAGGGAAGAAAATTCACTCCATACAGATTCAATGTTTTTCAGGGTCTGTGAAATATTGCTGGTATTCACTTTAGCCAGCAATCGCCGTTGATCCTGAACCATTGAAATTGCCAACGGACCAATCTGAGTATGCATTGATTGATAATGAAAGTCCTCTACAACTCCTACAATGGTTCTGGCGACTTCCCCTTGCCATAATAAATTGGTTAGTTGTTTGCCCAATGCTTCTTCCGGTGTCCATCCAAGATGTTCGGCAGCTCTTTCGTTTATAACAATGGCCTGATCTGAATCTGTACTAAACTCATCACTCAAATCGCGCCCGGCTATGAAATCAAGGTCTAAGATTTCTGAAAAATTATCATCAATGAACAGGGTGTTTAAGATCACTGGTTCGTCCGTATTGTTATCCACTACAAAAGAGTAGTTATCGAAAAATCCACCTGGAGTACCCGACATCGCGCTGGTAACTTCTACCCCGGGAAGCTTTTCCAGTTCTTCCTGGAAAGCAGGGAGTTGTTGCCTGACTTCCTGGTTATTAAGGGAAATATCCAGTAATTGCCCTGGCTGAAATCCCAGCGATTTGTTTGAAATGTAATCCAATTGATTGTTGATGATCGTAACCCCAATGATTAAGAGGCTTGAAATAACAAACTGAAAAACAATGAGCCCCTTTCTAACCACAATTTGAGAAGCTCCAAAATTGATTTTTTCTTTAAGTGCT
The DNA here is from genome assembly GCA_022360375.1 of Balneolales bacterium. GTDB lineage: Bacteria > Bacteroidota > Rhodothermia > Balneolales > Balneolaceae > HXMU1420-13. The sequence goes on along the minus strand of JAKSCW010000110.1, from coordinate 2,869 downwards.
TTGATTGGTTCAAACGAGGAGAGAAAAATAGCGGGGTACACACCCGCAAGAATACCTGTAGTTAATAAGATTCCGATTACCATCAGAATCAATTCTGATGAAAACAGATTCACTGAAATTGAGATTCCGATCAGGTTTTCAAAAAATGGAAACATGAAGAAAACCACGATGTAGGAAATAAAACCCGCAATTGAAACGATGAATAAAGATTCAGCCATGAACTGGAAAAACAGATTATGGCGCTTTGCTCCCAAAGTTTTTCGAACACCAATTTCTTTTGAGCGGCTTACAGAACGGGCTGTTGCCAGGTTTATGAAGTTAATTGCTGCAACAACGATGATCAGAATGGCAACTATTCCAAAGATAGAGATTACCGTCCTGTCGCCATGAGTTATTTGCCAATCAAAGGTTAAATAATTTGCAAAGTATACTTCATTCAAAGGAATCAGAAGAATATCTATTCTGCGATTGTACGTAGCCATATTATCCGCAAAATACTTGTCGGTAAAAGAAGGCAGTTGTGCATTTAAATCCTCAACATCTACATTAGGAGAGAGTTTTATATAAGTATGAAATGAATTCCACATCCATTCAGTATAGAACGTTCGATTTTCAAAGGTTTTTATACTATTCACTAAATCAAAATCGAGGTGACTGTTCCCACCTTCCGGGATTTCGAAAACACCGGTTACTTCAAACACTGATTCATTACCTACCAGGATGGTTTTACCCAAAGCGGGTTCATCCCCGAAATATTTATGCGCTGTTTCTCTGGATAAAACCACCGTATTTGGCCTGGTCAAAGCATTTTCCGGATCACCTTCTATAAATGAGTAAGAAAACATCCTGAAGAAATCTTCATCAGCCCGGTACAACCGGTTTTCCCTGAATGTTTGATCTCCGATGGTTACCACTCCATCTCGCGGACCAATGTGTGTAGCCATCTCAATCATATCAGGAAAGTCGGTCTCAAGATTTCTTTCAAATGGAGCCGATGTAAGTCCAACTGCTTCCCGGCTGCCATCTTCGCGCTCCATCCATCGATTTACCTTATAAATCTGTTCCGAATTTTCATAAAATGCATCATAATTCAACTCATTTTGAACGAATAAATAGATGAATATACAGCAGGAGATTCCAACAACCAGTCCCAGGATATTCAGGCTTGTGTATAGTTTATTCTTCAGCAGGTTTCTTCTGGCGATTTTCAAAAAATTTCCAAGTATTCCAATATTTATTCCTGAAGAAGTGTCGGCATATGCTTTTCGTGTAGTTGTTTTTTGATATTCAGTAGCCATTTCTACCGGGTCTCCGATTTCTTTAACCGCAGCATTGAAGGCTTCCCGTTTTGACAGGCCTTGCTCTAACAGTACTTCGATACGATCCTCCAAATGAGATGCTAACTCCTCAATATCCCCATCTTCGTAGCCTGGGTTTTTTCTTAAACTTTGTTTCCAACTCCGAATCGCTTTTTCTAAATCAAACATAATCTCTCCTTTTATTGGGCAGCCCATTGCGGGGCGGGCCCCCAGATTTTTTCCAACACTTCGTGTATACTCGACCATTGATCTTTGGCTGTTTGCAGTTCAGCAATGCCGGCTTCGGTAATTGAATAGTATTTTCTTTTCCTGCCTTCCTTCGAAATTACCCATCGCGACTGTATACAAGCTTCTTTTTGAAGTTTATGAAGTACCGGGTACAGCATCCCGTCAGACCATTCCAGGGAGCCACCTGAAAGCTGTTTAACGTCCTGGATAATTTGATATCCATAGCTTTCGCCGCGTTTAAGAATGGAAAGTATTAAAGGACGGGTAGACGCCGCCATGAGTTCTTTTGATAACATAAGTGTATACATTGAGGTTCTAGGTATAGAATACATAGAAGTTCAATGTAATTCAACGGTTTTTTTAGCTGATAAAAGTTTTGGCTTAAAACCAGAGTCAATATCCCCTTGAGGAGCCTGTGCCGAATTTGATTCAGTAGAGTAATCCGCGAATGCGGAGGGAGGGGTGTAGAGATTTAGATATGCTCTCAACACCCTCCGTCTTCCGATTTATCAATCGGAATCCACCTCCCTTAAGAGAGGAATTATTCGAATTTACTTCCAAAACTAAATATATTTCTCTGCCCAGGTCCCCACCACTTTTCCAACGAATTCACTGTCATCTCTATCCTGAAGTAAATGATCCGCTTTGTCCAGTGAAATGAAGCTTTTTGGGTGTTTTGCATTTACGAAAATTTTCGTGGCGTTTTCAATCCCAACGGTATTGTCGATTGGGGAATGGAAGATGATTAATGCTTTGCCGAGTCTCTTGATCTTCGTTTTCATTTTGGTGTCTTCCAGGTCATCCACAAACTGTTTTTTGATGGTGAACTTCCTGCCGGCCAGTGTGACTTCTGCTTCTCCCTTTTCTTCGATTTCCTCCAGGCTCATCTCAAAATTATGCTTAACATGTTCCGGGTCGGCGGGGGCACCAATGGTAGCAACGGCTTTTACGCTGGGCATTTGGTTGGCAGCCTGGAGCACGGCCGCTCCCCCCAGGGAATGACCGATCAGGATATCCGGGGCTTTATAATCCGGATCATTTTCCATGAACCGGCATGCCGCGATTAAATCATCAATATTGGACGAAAAATTGGTGTCGGCAAAATCTCCGGCGCTTTCGCCCAGGCCGGTAAAATCAAACCGGAGGGTGGCAATTCCGCTTTTGGCAAGCTGACGTGTGATGTTTCCCACCGCCCGCAAATCCTTTGAGCAGGTGAAACAGTGCGCGAATAAGGCAAAAGCCTGTGCGGGTTCATCGGGAAGGTCGACACGGGCGGCTAAGCGTTCGCCCATAGCCCCGGTAAATTCAATCTTTTTTGATGG
>JAKSCW010000017.1 GCA_022360375.1 Balneolales bacterium | reverse complement strand
TAACAGATTAAATATAGAAAACAATAAATCCTGTTCCTTGAATGGCTTCAGGATATAATCGGAAAATCCTTTTTCCAGTAGTTCAGCTTTAGACCCTTTTGCGCCTGCCGTAACTGCTATGACCGGATGGTCTTTGAATTTCCACTCTTTAGACCGGATGTGGCGCATAGCTTCTATTCCATCCATAACCGGCATGTTGATATCCATTAGAATAACGTCCGGGTCATATTCTTCCATAATTTGCAGTGCCTGTGCTCCATCCTCAGCTTCCCGATAATCAATACCATTTTCCGAAAGAACAATTCTGGTAATCGTTCTATTAGCGTCCAAATCGTCGACTATAAGAGCCTTAATTTTTCCATTCCTTTTCGCTGTCATTTCTGTATGGCTACTAAAACCATTCAAAGTAGTTGATTGACCGTGATTCTTTGGCACTTCAACCGGGATTTGAAGGTAGAACCCGGAACCATACTCAAGCGAGCTTTCAACCTTAATCTCCCCTTCCAGGAAATTTACCAATCTCTTGATAAGAGTAAGCCCCAACCCTGTACCTGAATACTTTAAAGGATCCAGCTGCCAAAATGGTTCGAAGAGCTTTACCTGATGCTCTTCCGATATTCCGATTCCTGTGTCTTTAACCGTAACGGAAAGTATCGCATCTTCAGATTCCCCAAAAATGACCTCATATGACAATTCCACAAACCCTTTTTGTGTAAACTTGATGGCATTGTCAAGCAAGTTTTTTATGATCACCGATAGCTTGTCGATATCTACATTTAGAATTTCAGGAGCTCTTGCTGGTTTCTTAAAATAAAACGAAAGACCTTGTTCCCGGGCCATTCTGGAATAACGATTCGCAAAATTTTCAATGAAAGGAGATAAAACCATTTCCTCATTTTCTTTAACGGTTTTATTAGAATCCAGCACCGATAATGCAAGGATATCATCAATCATCCCAAGAATTTGTTCTCCTCCCTTTCTTATTTCCTGGATATGTTCTTTCTCCTCCGTAAGCATGGAATTATTCCGTTCCAGAATCTGGGAGTACCCAATTATGGCATTCAATGGGGTTCTGAATTCATGAGACATACTTGCAATGAAATTTGATTTAGCCTCGCTGGCTTCTTCCGCAATTTGCTTAGCATTTCTCAGTTTCGTTTGTGCAATTTTCATTGCAGTTATATCCCTGGCAACCGATTGAAAACCAACTGTTTCATTGCGTTTTACAATTTTTGTAACCGATTGTCCTAACCACTTTATCTCCCCGGATTTTGTAAGTACCCGAAACTCGACATATCCTTCATGAGATAATCCGCTAAACTTCGAATCGTAAAAGTCATTGATTTTCTCTACGTCTTCCTGGCAGATCAAATCCTCGAGCTTCATTTTGAGAATTTCTTCTTCTGAATACTCTAAGATTTTGTACACAACGGAATTCACATACATAAAGGATCCCGATAAATCAGTTCGGAAAATGATATCTCCGGCAGACTCAACAAGTTGTTTGTATTCATTTTTGGTGAAGGATAATTGTTCTTCCACCATCTTTTTTTCTGAAATATCAGTTGCTACCAGTAAAACATAGGTCACATCAGGATTTTTGAGCAGCAGGGTCCTTTTTTGTATCTGTAGCCAGCATGTTTCTTTATTTCTGAGAATGGATTGATTATAGGTGATAATCGTTGATTTACCTTCAAAAATTTTGTCATCATTCCTGGTGAATGCATCGGCAACATCCTGCTGGATCGGGAGATTCTTTAACTTATTGCCAATCAATTTTGAAGAAGGTAACCCCACCAGGTCTTCAAAACTCTTGTTCGCCAAAACGATATTGCCTTTGATATCGATAAAAGCGATGTATTGATCTTGCTCATTTACTAATGAATTGATCAGAAAATTGTTCATTTTCTGACCTGCTTTTTTTTCGAAATACCGATGAGAAAGCACAAAAGTAGCTACCGAAGCAATAAGCACCAGGAGAATGTCAAGAATAGACAAACCAAAAAAAATAGCCGAGAAATTATCCAAAATCTGTACGTAATTGATAGAACAAAAATACCCAATTACGTAACTGATTGGGGTTAGCTTTTCCTAACTGAAATTACTCCGGGTGTATCCTGTGGTATTCTACAAAATGTAATTCAGGCGTCTTTTTGCGGCTTACTTCTCTCCATTCAGTGCCAATTTTAGTCCTGTATTCCGGGAAATAAGTATCACCAGGGTATTCTTTTTGGATTTCAGTAAT
>JAKSCW010000141.1 GCA_022360375.1 Balneolales bacterium | reverse complement strand
AGTTGTTTTGGGTGCATGGTGGGGGAAGTGGTAGTGGTTGTAGAGAACAATCGAATCAGGAGCGTTCTTGATCCGGACACTATGGAGGATAAGCTAATTGAATACGAAGGCGAGATGGTACCTGTATATTCAGTAATGCCAGATGAGTTTTATACCATTGATGAGTTTTTCTTGGTGGTAAAAGACGGAATCAGGAATTCTTATACTATCGAAATTGCATATAACACAGAGTTTGCTTTCCCCCAAGAAGTACACATCGATTTCTTTAAGAAAGTAGTGGACGAAGAAATATCCTATCTACTTCATTCTTTTTCTGAAAACTAGACCCCTAATTCTTCTTTCAGATGGTCTAGTTTCAGAAGTTCATTTTTTGTTGCTTTTGCGTCGCAGTTAGCAATGGAATCTAACAGGGAGTACACCAGTTTTTTGCCATCGTCACTAAAGTTCGATTTTACATAGGCAATGGCTTCATCAATAATTTCTTTAATATGATGAGAACTCATGGCCCCTAATTGGCTGAACGTTTGCTGGTAAGTTCTCAGGTCGTATTTCATAGTATCCAACACTCGTTTCACTGCACTTTGTTCAGCAAATGAAATACTCCCGTCTGCACTTTCTATCCAAAATATTAAGACGTCAATGGCGGTTTCATCATTTAAAGGGTATCTACTCATGGCGCATGATTTTGATTAGAATTCGTCTGAAAGCATATCACATATTTCTTCAAGTACTTCTTGATGCTCGTCAGTAAAAGCATCAATGGTATTGGAGTCAATATCCAGTTGAGCTACAAATTCATCTCCGATCATTATAGGTACCACAATTTCTGATTTAACATGAATGCTGCAGGCTATATAATTTTCTTCTCTGGCTACATCTTGTGCTACAAACGTTTCATGAGACAGGGCAACCTGCCCACAGATTCCTTTCCCAAAAGGAATTCGGGTATGATCAGTGGCTTCGCCCACAAATGGGCCAAGTACTAATTCGTCTTCAGTATCATCGGCTACAAAGTAAAAGCCCACCCAGTCGAAGGAGGGAACCGTGTCTTGCAGCAGCTCACAAATAGCAAATAATTTTTCGTTTCTGGAAACGGAACGGCCTATAATTTCTTCAGTTCCTGCGAGTAAGGTTTCTCTAAGAGTAATTGTGTTGGTAGTCATAGTCATCAATATTTGAAATCAAAATATAAGAATTACTGGGTTTGCAAAATTAAGGTTTAATAAATCCCTTCTATGATCTTCTTAGAAAAGCTAAAGACTCCGTATCTTCCCGCCATGGAAGAATTATTAAATGAAATTGTGTCCTTTTCTACAGATATGATGGGAACAGGAGCACTATTGCTGGCTAGTTTTACGTCTCTGTTTTCGGTTGTAAACCCATTAGCTGCCATGCCTGTTTTCCTGGCATTGATGGAAGGACATACCGATGAGGAAAAAGTCCGTACTGCACGAAAATCTGCAACCTATATGTTCTTTGTACTAATTACGTTTCTCTTTTTGGGGGCATATATATTGTCTTTTTTCGGGATTAGTATTTCCGGGATTAAAATTGCAGGCGGGATTGTAATTGTACGAGCCGGGTTTTCTATGATGAACCCGGAAAAGGGAGGAAAAAAACTTTCTGACGAAGACCAGGAAGCAGCCATGGAGAAAGAAGATGTTTCTTTTAGTCCCATAGCCATGCCCCTGCTTTCGGGCCCTGGAAGTATAGCCGTGGTGATTGGATTTGGAGCCCAGGCATCTGGTTCCGTCGATTATATCATAAATACTGTCGCAGTATTCCTGACTTCACTTCTTGCGTGGTCAATTCTTCGTGTGGCTCCCTGGCTGAATAAGATGATTGGGCGTTCCGGGATGACGGTAGTTACAAGAATGATGGGATTTATTGCTTTGGCTATTGGCGTACAATTTGTTATTAATGGAATAGCTACTTTTTATGAAATCGGATAATTATTCATGCACCAAAAAATAGAATATGACCTTTGGGGAATCAACTGGTGCTCAATCACATTAAGAAGATTGAAGATCAGCATATCCTTCACGAGTGCACCCGCTTATTTGCCCATTTGTTCAAAGCTCAGATAATATGGTTTAACAGGATTCACAATATTCAGGAGAACACTGAAATATGGGGAGATTACAGTACGGAGCAGTGTGAGAGTTTACTAAACGACAGCCCGGCCATGCTGGAGGGCATTGCCGCTAACATCGGCGAAACGATTACCTATAAAGATTCGAAAGGAAATACATTTACGAACGATGTTCAGGAAATTTTTGACCATGTAATTATTCACGGGCAACACCACCGGGCACAAATATCTATGTTACTTCGCAAAGCAGGAGATACCCCACCTGCAACCGACTTTATATATTTTGTTCGGTTTTCCGGGTAATTGCTATTCATACAGTGTGATACGTTCACTACGGTAAATGATATCAATTTGCCCCCAGCCATTACCATTACCAAACATATTTTTAAAGGAAGCAGTGGATTCAAAGACTACGGCACCATCCGGGTAGGTAACCTCTACTATTTTGGCTTTGTTCGGTGGGCCTTGAATAAATCCGGGCATAAATAACCGATTCTGAGTATTTGGCAATACATCCACATCACTGATAATAGAAGAAAAGGTATCGCTTCCTCTTTCCCGGCCATAACTCCATGCCAGTTCTATCGTTTTGTTTTGTTCATCGATCACGTACTCGGAAGCCATGGAAAAAGGAGTGGCGTTACCAAAATTCCGGTTAAACCCATTATCGAAAATGAAGAGATTGCCATTTTCCAGAAGCATAGGAGCGTGTTGGCCCCACGTCCAGGAAAACTCTTGCGAATCGGTGCTTCCGTCTTGTATGCCGGTTTGGAATGCTTGACCCGAGGCGTCCACAGCAGTTAAGAGAAATTCAGAAGTATCATATCCATCTCCTGTTCGGCCAGCCGCACCCCAACCGGTATGTGCACCTATAATCCATTCCAGGTTATTTTCCATATCCATTTTGATAACCCCCTGGTTTCGCCCGGAGATAATAAACGTACTGTCTTCTTCAGAATACCAAAGTGAATTCATGTGGAACCAGTCGCCCCCGCCATCAGTAACAGCAATACGGTTTACATCCAAGATAGCAGCGATATCCCATTCATTCACGATTGCTCCTGAATTATAATCCAATTCAATCAGGATGTCTTCAACGCTGGTAATCTCCTGGCCACCCTTAATGATTTTGGTTCCTTCCTTATCTGAAATGGCTACATAGTTTTTATTGGGAAGCTGTATTACATCGTGATGAAGGATATAGCCAGGGGTGGGGAGCTGACGAAGGAGATTCCCAAAAAGATCGAATTCCACTACCCCGTTCCATTCACTGGCATAAAATGTTCCGTTATCCATAAAAGTGATTCCCCAGATGAGTCCTTGGTATTCACTCAAATCAAGATACCAACGTACTTTTCCCTGGTTATCGAAAATGAATGGATAGGCTTCAAATACTCCATTTCGTCCCAACCCGAATTCGCTAAAATGTAACCCCTCTTCCATTTGTGAGGAATTTACCACATCGATTTCAAGTTCCGGGAAAAAATCAGGGATAGGAGCGGTTGTAATTTCAACCGTATCATGCACCATAACACCCAATTCATTAGTTGCCGAAAAAAGAACATGATTAGTTGCGTTCGCATACAGACCATGTATAGCAAGTTCATGAGAATCAGAGAAGGAGTCGAAAGACGCAGTAATCGGCGATTGCCCAAGAATGGTAAACGAAACCCGGGTTTCCTCATTTGTAGACAATGTTGCTATGGCTGAAAGGGGCGCTACCCCGGATGGATTTAATTCAATTCCAATCTCATCGGCAAACAAATAAGAAAACGGAACACCTTCACTTACATATACAAAAAACGATATTGTAGTGGATTCATCTTCAGAAACCACCGTGTAAGTTACCCCGCTACTAAAATCGTTGGTAGTGATTCCGGAACTTTGCAGGCTATCTTCGACAAATACAGACGCACCGGTAGAAACTTCGAAAACAGCCGTTAGGGATGTGGTACCATCATCAAACGCTCCCGAATTGATGGAAATCATGCCTGTATTTTCATTAATAGTGAAGGTTGAGTTTGGCAGCTCCAAAATCGAGAAATTCAAAAATATTGCTTCAGTGGAGGGTTCGTCCGGCTCTGAGTTTGTTGAATTGTCACAACTCATTACAAGAAAACTAAACAGAAGCATAGAATAAACGCCGCAATAAATTGTTTTGTTAAGCATGTCTCTGAGATCAAATAGTACGTTCATTGCATTTACACAAAACAGATTATGAAAAGAAGGACAAAAAAGCTTGAAACCGCTCAATATATTTTTGTTTCTTTAACCCTTTAATTCCAAATAAAAAACCAGAACCCTGGAAACCATAGATTTTATCCTCGCCGAATTTTCGTCCTTCATGTGGGGCACACCACTCGTAATTTTACTCGTAGGTGGTGGATTGTACTTTCTCCTTTACTCCCGGTTTATCCCCTATCGCTACTTCTTTCATTCCATTGATATTTTACGGGGGAAGTACGACAACCCCGATGATCCGGGCGATATCAGCCATTTTCAGGCACTATCCAGTGCATTGGCTGCAACCATTGGAATGGGGAATATCAGCGGGGTTGCGGTAGCGATTGCTGTAGGCGGACCGGGCGCCGTGTTTTGGATGTGGGTAAGTGCCGTGGTTGGTATGGCCACGAAATTTTTCACCTGTACACTTTCCATTATGTATCGGGGGAAGGATACTAATGGTGACATCCAGGGAGGAACCATGTACATGATCATGGAAGGTCTCGGTAAGAAATGGAAGCCACTGGCAATGTTATTTGCCATAGCCGGGCTTTTTGGTCCTCTTCCGATTTTCCAGGCAAACCAGGTAACCCAAATTGTACGGGATGTTATTCTTGTCCCCAATGGTTTGACGGATCCGGCGAATTCCTTCAACACGGATTTAATTTCTGGGTTAGTGATTTTGGCCATTGTTTCTTTGGTGATTTTTGGTGGAATTAAGCGCATCGGCAAAGTGGCTTCACGGATGGTTCCGGCGATGGTTATTCTGTATGTGAGTTGTGTGTTGGTTATTCTTGCGGTGCACATTGGTGATATTGGTCACTACTTGTGGTTGATTGTAACAGATGCATTTAAAGGCGAATATTTTAATACCGAAGCCGCGGGTGGTGGTGTGTTAGGGGCCTTGATTGTTCATGGAGTAAAACGTGCAGCCTTTAGTAACGAAGCCGGAATTGGTACCGCAACCCTGGCTCATGGAGCCGCTAAAACCAAAGAACCTGTTCGGGAAGGCCTGGTAGCGATGATGGGACCGTTTATAGATACTCTGGTGGTTTGTACGATGACCGCTTTGGCTATTTTGGTAACCGGTGTATGGCAGTCCGGGGAGTATAATGGAATTACGTTAACCGCAAATGCTTTCCAGGAATCGCTTGGCCCCATTGGTGTGTACTTGTTGCTGTTCTCAGTTTTAGTCT
>JAKSCW010000532.1 GCA_022360375.1 Balneolales bacterium | reverse complement strand
GGTTTGAAGGATAAATTTTGCTTCCTCTTTTTTTTCTGCCAGGATTAAAGCCCGCGATAATAAAAAGTAGAGAGGTGTTGAAGGCTCATCTTTTTCAAAACACTCAAGGAGTAATTCCAATGATTCACTAAGTAGTTCTTGTTTGCCTGAAACACCTGGACTCTGAAGTTCTATTTTGGAAAGATATCTTAGAGCATGTAAATAGTTCGCATTACTTTGTTCAAAAACATCCAGCCCTTCCTCAAAAAGCTTAGAAGGCCAGGGCAACCTTGACAAATAAAGCTTCCATGCATCCACTTCATTAGTTTCATTGTCATTAATCTCAGTTTTTTCATTCTTCTGGTTGAACGGACTGATCGAAATTTTCTCCCCGCGTACACTTTTTTCGAGTAACTCTCTCGCTTCCTGATGCTCACTATCTTTCTCAAGAATTTCATTCAGTCTGATAACTGCCTGATCGAATGCTCCATGATAGTTGCACACTTTAGCTAAACCAAAAGCGGCGTTAATAGAATTGGAATCCAGATTTCTGGCAGTTCTGTACAGCGATTCAGCACCTGAAGTATTCCCAACCAGAAAATATATATCAGCAATAGCTGCGGCTATTTCGGCATTACCTGTATCAAATTGATTCGCTTTCGAATAAAATTTCAGCGCTCGGTTGATCTCTCCTTTTTTTCTGCTTATTGCCCCAAGACTCATCCATGCCGGCACAAATTCCTCATCTAAAGAAAGCGCGCTTTTGGCATACACTAAGGCTTGTTCTAAATCTTCTAAAAGAATGTACACTTCCGCAAGTAACCCGTACACTTCTTTGTTATTTGTTGATTCCAGCCCTTTCAGAATCTTAAAAGCCTCTTCTGATTTGGGAGGATTTGCAGCTAATAATCGCTGCGCCTGAACAATTTCATTCTTCATTTTTTACAGTTAGTACCAGTTTCTGATGCATACTTCAAAAACAGTACCAGCTAAAAAATCCAGCTTTTTTCGCTTTTTGGGACATTACCTGGATGAATGGATGCCCTCTATTTCCACTATCGCGAAATTTTTTCCTCTGCTTAAGGAACCTGCAAATACTTGTGGGTTTGGAGGCTAATCCCCCACCGGGGATTTTTCTTTACGTATTCAACAATAAGTGGGATTGATTGGGGAGTATCCCACTCAGGTTGAAGCAAAAGGTGAGTGTGTGGCGGGCACTTCTTTGCATTTTCTTCTGCCCAAATTAAATCCTTTTTGGTTAGAACCACTACTTTCAGTTCATCCACGTAGGGAAAGATTTCATCCAACGGTTTTTTGAACCTTTTAGGTGATAATGTAATCCAGTCAAAGAATCCCGAAATTGGAGATGAACCACTGGTTTCAATATGTGTTTTAACCCCTTCTTTTCGAATAGCTGATGTAAGCGAATCTAAGTTATGAAGTAAGGGTTCTCCCCCGGTTATTACCGCCATATCTGTTCCGCTTTGCTTTACTTGATTCACCAAAAAATCGACGGATACCCTGGGATGTTTTTCCTCTTCCCAGCTCTCTTTTACGTCACACCACCAACACCCTACATCACAGCCTGCAGTTCGTATAAAATAGGCTGCTTTACCTGTATGCACTCCTTCCCCCTGGATAGTGTAAAAGTGTTCCATAACAGGGTAATCATCCTGAACTGTCACTTCCTGAAGGTTGATATGTTCAGATACTTTATACATCCTGATCCGTGTATTCTACCCAGCTGGTTTCGGTTTCCCAAACTGTTACATGAAGTTCAATTCCTTCAGGAATTCGTTTTTTAGTTTCCTGATGAATGTACTCCGCTATACGCTCGGCTGTGGTATTTACTTCCATTAAGTCGTTGAGTACGCCATGGTCCAATCCGCCTTTTTCAGAATCTTTTGCTGCCCATTTCAACTCTTTGAAATCGCATACCATATCATCAGTTTCCAAATAAGCAGAAGGATTAAGTTTATGCGACTTGGCAGAGACTTTTACTTTGTAGGTGTGGCCATGCATTCGGCCGCATTTCCCGTTATATCCATCAATATAATGGGCGGCATCAAATTTAAATTCAGTATGTAAAGTCCAGGTTGGCATTTGGCAGTAAAAACACATTCAAAAAAAATCCCGATACATCAGTTCTGCATCGGGATAGAAAAATACGGTTTTTTCAAACAAGTTTTAACTTACTCTCTTAATTGTGCATCCCAGTGAACGGGTATTGGTAACGCTAACCTGTTCACCGGCTACCATTTCTTCCATAGCATTTTTTATATAATACTCTTTTACGGCACCCGCATCATTGGCGTTATCATCAATTGCTCCAACATACACCAGTTCCATATCTCCGTTGAAAAGATATACGTGGGGAGTTCTTGAAGCACCAAACGCATCTGCTACTTCGTGATTTGTATCGAGTACATATGGGAATTCATATCCGGCTTTTTCTGCATAAATCACCATATCATCAAATCCATCTCCACGATCACGGTAATCCTCATTTGGGTTAATTGCCACCATTCCAATATCGTTGGCTGTAGCCATTTGGTGCATATCGGGATATCGATCTTCCCATTTTTTTACCCATGGGCAGGTATTGCAGGAGAATACAACCAATAATCCATTATCTCCGGCGATATCCCCAAGAGAAAGGCTTCTCCCGGATACATCCTGCATTTCATGATCCAGCATTGGGGCTTTGGATCCGATTTCCAGTTCTTTAGTAGTAAACGAGGACGCTGCAACTAATACAATCGTTGCCAAACCTAATAATCCGAATTTTAGTTTATTCATTGATTTACCCTTTGTTTAGTACTT
>JAKSCW010000018.1 GCA_022360375.1 Balneolales bacterium | reverse complement strand
CGCATCCACATATACCTCTTCATTTCCTTGTACACGCATGGCAATGGGGAACCTTTCGGAAATATCCAGTTTCAAAGTACCGGTGGGATCCACAAATGGCACTACCGAATGCACGTAATTCAGTTTCCGAATGCTTGAAGAAATGAGCTGAAGGTCCAGGCTATCCGGGTGTACATCAAAAGTGATGGCCGCTTCACTAAGTACCTGATCCGTAGGGGTAAAATAGTTTCCACGCACTTCCACGTTGTTTACAACCAGATTCAGGTTCCAGTAGTACGCAGTCATTCCGGCCGATCCAAGAATCAGTACAATAAGCGCCAGCCAGGGTAAAACCCGTCGCTTTTTGGGAATGTTATCTGTTTCTTTTGTACTCAAATTTTAACGTTTCCATTTTCAATTTCCTGAACGAATTCATCACCAGAACGATAAATGTCTCCCGCGCCCATAGTGATGATGATATCGCCAGCCTTAACCACTTCCTTCAGTTTTTCTGAAACATCGGCTTTGTCTTCCACATAAATTACGTTCCGGTGGCCGTACCGTTCGGCAGTGTCGGCAATTAACTTCCCTGTTATCCCTTCGATGGGTTTTTCGCGGGATGGATACACGTCCGTAACGATCATCAGTTCAGCATCAAAGAAGGAGAGGCCAAATTCCTTGTATAATTCCTGGGTTCGTGAATACAAATGCGGCTGAAACACAGCAACTACTCTGCGATCTGGCCACCCGGTGTTGGCGGCATTAAGTGTTGCCTGTACTTCTGTTGGGTGGTGAGCGTAGTCGTCAATCACCATAATGCCATTGTTATACTTAAGCTGGAAGCGCCGATATACGCCTTCATATTTTTCCAGGCCGTCTTTAACCAGTTTGAAGTCGATACCGAGTTCCAATCCTGTAGCAATGGATGCGAGCGCATTCTTCACATTGTGCACACCCGGGGCTTTAAGGGTAATTACGCCCATCTTGTTGCCTTCTTTCAGTACCGTAAAAGTGGAAGTAAATTTCGACATCCGGATGTCTGTTGCCCGAATCATTGCTTGCGGGGTTACTCCATAGGAAACCACTTTTCGTTCCAAATCGGGAAGGATGCTTCGAACATTAGGGTCATCCAGGCAAACAATAACAGAACCATAAAAAGGAACTTTATTTGCATAATCGATAAAGGCACGCTTTACATCCTCAAGGTCATCATAAATGTCCAGGTGTTCGGCTTCTATATTGGTAATAATGGCAATGGAAGGAGTAAGGCGTAAGAAGGTTCTGTCGAACTCATCGGCTTCCACCACAATTACATCTCCTTTTCCAACAACAGCGTTTGTTTTGTCGAAGCTGTGCACCTTTCCCCCCACCATAATGGTTGGGTCATAGTTCCCCATTTGGGTTACCAATCCTACCATGGTAGTGGTAGTGGTTTTGCCATGCGTTCCGGCTACACCTATTCCATACTTCATTTTCATCAACTCAGCCAGCATTTCAGCTCTTTTGATAGTAGGAATACGTTGTTCGATAGCCGCACGGGTTTCTTCATTTTCTTCAGCTTTCACTGCGCTTGTATATACAACCACATCAGCGCCTTCAATGTGGTCAGCAGCATGTCCCTGATACACTTTGGCACCTAACTCTTCGAGTCTTTTTGTGGTATCCGTCACTGCTCCATCCGAACCTGTGATTTTATATCCGCGGTGAAGTAAAATTTCAGCCATCCCACTCATACCGATTCCACCAATTCCAACCATGTGGATGTGCTTTGTATTACCAAAAATGGGTTGTGTTTGTATTCTTTTATCCATCAATTCAAGCGGGATTCTGCGATTTTTAAAATTTCCTGGGCAATAGTTTTGGCTGCATCTGGTTTGGCCAGCTTTGTAGCGGCTTCACCCATTGCATTTAGTTTCTGTTTGCTGTTAATCAATTCTTTCACCACAGCGATTAGTGAAGTTTTGGCTTCAGCATCTTTAAGCAATTTTGAGGCACCGGCATCCACCATCGCCTGTGCATTTTGTGTCTGGTGATCACCGGCCACATGTGGGGAAGGAATTAATACACTCGGCATACCTATGGTCATGAACTCTGAGCAGGAACTGGCTCCCGCACGACTCACCACTAAATCTGCGGCTGCGTAAGCTTCGGGCATGCTATCGATGAAAGCAGTTAACCGAAGATTTGAATAGGCTTCCTGATCGATTTCTTTTTTCAAAGCATCATGGTACTTAGAACCACATTGCCATATTACCTGTAAGCCGAGTTCGTTATGGAGTTTCTCGATATTGGCTTTCATTGCCTCATTAATAGAAAGAGCGCCACCGCTGCCCCCCATTACTAAGAGGACAGGCTTAGAGCCCTCAAATCCGAATGCCTTCAAACCCACTTCCTTTTCAACCAGGGCCAGTGTGCTTCGGGTGGGATTTCCTGTAATCTGAATCTTTGAATTCGGCAGATATTTTTCTGCTTCTTTAAAAGCGGTAAAAATCTTTTTCGCGAATTTTGCCAACAATCGGTTGGTAACTCCGGGGAAACTATTTTGCTCCTGAATGACCACCGGAATGTTTCTTTTACCCGCAACCCAACCTACAGGGCCGGCCACGTACCCACCACAGGAAACAACCACGTTTGGCTTGAACTTCCCAATAATGGAAAAACTTTGTGTTAACGCGGTAACAAGCTTGATAGGGAACATCAGGTTTTTGGCAGTTAACCGGCGGTGGAATCCGCTGATCCACACATTCACAATTTCATAACCGGCTTTGGGAACGGCCTTCCATTCCATATGATTTTTCGTTCCCACAAATAATACTTCAGATTCCGTCTGTTCAGCTTTAATAGCATCAGCAATTGCGATGGCCGGATACACATGACCTCCGGTTCCTCCGGCTGCTATTAAAATTCTTGGACTAGGCATAGAATACATTCCTCCGGTCTCTGGCATGTTTCGAGATGTTCAGAAGAATGCCCACCATTAATCCGGCAAACATCATGTTGGTTCCTCCATAGCTTACAAATGGCATAGGAAGACCTGTTACAGGAAGTAATCCACTGGCTACACTCGCATTCACAAATCCGTACAACACAATGGTGAGTGTGCACCCAACAGCCAGCAACGAGCCGAGTGTATCTTCTGCTTTACGGGCAATAAATACAATTCCCCGAATCAGAATCAGGCTGAAAATAAAAATCAAACTCATCGCACCTATAATGCCGTATTCCTCTGCGATGATGGCAAAAATAAAATCGTTGTAAGGAGCAGGAAGGAAGTCACGCTGGGTGCTTTTCCCTATTCCAACTCCGAATAGTTCACCTTTCGCGATCGCAATATGCGCTTGCTGAGCCTGGTACCCGCTTCCGGTTAAGAACTCCTGGGTTTCAATATTCTTGATTTGCTGAACGTATTGCTCAATTCGTGCCTGGCGATTTTCTGATTGATTCAGCAATAACATTCCACCTAACACAGCTATTGCAATCATTGAACCCATCTGGATTGTACTTACACGCCCGATAAACATCATCACGAGGCAAATTCCCATTAAAATCCCCGCGCTGCTAAAATCTTCAATACCAATTAATCCACACGTGATGGTTACCCAAAACATAATAGGTACAAACGATTTTCTGAAATCCTTTACGTACTCTTGTTTTTCAGAAAGGAGCACACTTACATGAAGAAGCAAAGCTACTGTTGCAAAAGTAGAAGGCTGGAAACTGAATCCACCTATATTCAGCCAGCGCCTGGCCCCGAATTGTTCTGTACCGAAGATGAGTACTGCAACCAGGAGCAGTAAACTCACCACCATACCAAGATGACTGAATTTTGCGAGTGTATGGTAGTTAACCTTTGATACAATCAACATCACAAAGAAAGAGATGGCCAGCTTCACCAAATGACCGGTTACCAAAGCAAATGCAGAGGTATTATGGGAAGCCGCAAAAAATGCAATGGAAGAATACACAGCCAGTACGCCAAACATCATTAGCATGATGATGGCCATCAAAAGTACCCGGTCGCTTCCCTGCTTGCCCTGATCGATATCCTCAGGGCTTGTACCGAGTACGGTTGAAAGATTGCTATGTGGACTGGTGTAAATCAATATCAGAGCTTATATACTTCCTCTTTGAATACTTTTCCGCGGTGTTCAAAGCTTTCGAACATGTCGAAGGAAGAACAGGCCGGGCTTAGCAGAACAATTTCGCCGCGTTTAGCGCCCCTGTTGGCACTCCGCACGGCATCCCGCATTGTTTCAGCTTTCTCGAAATGGGGAGAGGAGCCTCCAAGTTGTTCTTCAACCCGGTTCTTTGACTCACCAATAGCGATAATAGTATGTACTTTTTCCCGGATCTGGTCTTTAAGCTCCGTGTAGTCGTTGCCTTTATCCCGTCCACCTAAAATCAGTGTAACAGGCACATTGTAGCTATCTAAGGCAAACCAAACTGCGTTCACGTTAGTTGCTTTGCTATCGTTGATGTATTTGACTCCATCTACTTTTCGCACCAGTTCCAAGCGATGCTCAACACCGGTAAAAGAACGTAAGCTCTCCCGTATGGCTTCGTTTTTGATTTCTGATGCTCTCGCTGCAAGAGCAGCTGCTAGTCCATTTTGAAGGTTATGTTGGCCGTTTAAGCCTATATCATGTACTGGCATTAGGGTTTCGTCCTGGTTATTAAATCTGAAGATGATGTGATCGTTTTTTATAAATGCACCCTCTGGGACTTCGGTACTGCTGGAAAACCCCCAGAACCTCGGGTGACTTTTTTTCTTTGCTAATTCTTCGACGTGTTTTTTAATCGTCGGGTCGTCGTAATTGTAAATGAACCAGTTATTTGCCGTCTGGTTTTCTGTAATTCTAAATTTTGCTGCTGCGTACCGGTTAAAGTCGTTGTTATAGCGATTCAGGTGATCAGGAGTGATGTTCAGAATCACACTCACCATTGGTTGAAAGTCTTTGATATGATCAAGCTGGAAACTGCTCACTTCCAGGATATGCACTCCACGGGCATCTGCTTTATCAGAGAAGGCCACACCAATGTTTCCAGCCACTGAAAAATCCACGCTTGCTGTTCGCCAAATGTCTGCCAACCAGGAAGTCACGGTAGTTTTTCCATTACTCCCGGTAATGGCTATTATTGGGTTTGAAGTAAACCAGCCTGCCACTTCAATTTCGGAGTATACTTCTTTTCCGGAATTCAGATAATGTTGAACTATTGGTGCTTCAGTGGGTACACCGGGACTCACCACCGCAAATTCAGCTTGTTGAGCTGTATCCGTATGCCCTTTTTCTTCGAACCGGATGTTTGCTTGTTCCAGAATACGTTTATCCTGTTTCGGGATTGTGCCAGAATCAGAAACAAAAACCTCTGCTCCCTTACGATGAAGGAGTTGAGCTGCTGCAAGTCCACTTTTAGCGGCGCCAATCACAACGATATGTGTACCTGTGACTTCTCTCATCTGATTTTTAGCGTTAGTAAACTGATTAGCCCAAGCAGAACAGTAATAATCCAGAAGCGAACCACAATCTTTTGTTCACTCCAGCCTTTCTTTTCGAAATGATGATGAATGGGAGCCATTAAGAACACGCGCCTGCCTTCCCCGTACTTTCTTTTTGTGTAGCGGAAGTAGGTGGTTTGAATAATCACTGAAAGTGTTTCGAAAAAGAAGACACCACAGATGAATGGGAGCAATAATTCTTTGTGAAGCATAAGTGCTAAAGCCCCAAAAGCTCCGCCGAGCGCAAGAGAACCGGTATCGCCCATGAATACAGAAGCGGGATTAGTGTTGTACCACAAGAACCCCATACAAGCACCGATTAAAGCCGCACAGAAAATGGTAAGTTCACCAGCCCCGGGCAGGTACATAATGTCAAGGAACCCGGAGAAATCAACTCGCCCGGAAACGTAGGCGAAGATGGCAAATACAAATCCGCAAATGGCGGAGATTCCAGCCGCCAGGCCATCTAATCCATCAGTCAGGTTTGTTGCGTTGCTTACCGCGGTAATCACAAATACTGCTACGGGTAAATAAATTACCCATCCCCACTGTTCACCGAAAAAGGCATAGTCTACGTTTAAATCTGCAGCAAATGGAACAGTAGAAAGTGTATTGAACAGTTCAAATTCAGGGTGGAAATAGAGTACACTTCCCAACACTAAACCGATGGTTACTTGTCCGGCGATTTTAAAGCGACCAGCCAGGCCGCTTTTATCTTTCTTCACTACTTTGATGTAGTCATCGATGAAGCCAACAATTCCAAGAGAAAGCATCACAAAAAAGATCAACCAGCCATAAATACTATCTAAACGCACAAAAAGCATGGTTGGGATTAACGTTGCCAACAGGATAATTACCCCCCCCATAGAGGGAGTACCTGCTTTAGAAGAATGGTGATCTAACCCGATATCTTCACGAATTACTTCCTTCAGTTGCATTTTGGCCAGCCACTTTATGATTCTTCGCCCAATGAAAAGACTGATCAGCAATGAGAATACCGCAGCCAGGGCCGTTCGTGTGGAAATAAAGGCCATAGCAGTGGCGCCTGGGAATTCATAGGTCCGTTCCAGCCAATCGAAGAGTTCGTACAGCATTAATCTTCCTCCCCGAGTTTTTGAGTTAGTGCTTCTTCAGCTATTTTGTAGTCATCAAATGGGTGCTTGGTACCCCGAATATCCTGGTAATCTTCATGACCTTTGCCGGCAATCAGGATGATATCCCCGGAATTGGCGTTAGTGATTGCTGCACAAATGGCTTTCCGGCGATCTTCCAGTTCAATTACATTTTCTGCTGAAGCAAATCCTTTCATTACATCCGCGATAATCAGGTTTGGGTCTTCAAAGCGGGGATTATCGCTGGTTACGTAAATCTTATCCGAATACTTTTCGGCAGCTTTTGCCATCATAGGCCGTTTGGTCGGGTCACGATCTCCTCCTGCACCAAATACGCAAATCAGTTCTTGATCCTTTTCTTTCAATCGTGCCAGGGTAGACAACGCATTTTGAAGAGAATCGGGGGTATGGGAATAATCTATAATAGCAATGGGCAGATTATCTCCTTCTACTACTACGGTTTCCATTCTACCGGAAGCTCCACTCGAATTTTGAAGGGCTTTAGCAACCTCAAGAGCAGGAATGCCTACCGCTTTACAAATCAGGAATGCTTCCGCCACGTTATAGGCATTAAAATCTCCAACCAGTGGACTTTGGATGTTTACTCCGTCTACAACAAGACTTAATCCATTCGAAGTGTTCGAAAGGATATGATTTCGATCGTTCTTAAAACTGAATTGATTAACACCCGCCAGGCAGTCAGTAATCATGAAATTTCCGTAATGGTCATCCACATTTACGATAGCGGCTGAAGCAGGGGGTAGCAGATCGAAGAGTATTTTCTTTGCTTTGGCGTATTCCTCCATCGTACTGTGATAATCCAGGTGGTCGTGACTCAGATTTGTAAATGCAGCCACTTCAAAATCGAAACCGGAAACCCTTCCCTGATCTAATGCATGGGATGAAACTTCCATCACTAAAAATTCAGAACCGGCTTCCACCATCATTTTCATGTCTTTCGCCAGTTCAATGGGATCGGAAGTAGTCAGGGAGCTTTCGATTTCTTCTTGCAGAATTCGTTTCGAAACCGTTCCAAGCAGGGAAGCTTTTCTTCCCAACTTACACATTACCTGATACACCAGCGTGGCGGTGGTGGTTTTTCCATTTGTGCCCGTAATTCCTATGATTCGAAGTTTTTGTGCCGGGTTTCCAGCAAATTCTTGTGCCAGCTTTCCCAAAATATCCCGGGTGTTTTCAACTTCAATTACAGAAATGCCACTTTCTTCGGTGTAGAACGATTCTTCACAAATAAGTACTTTGGCACCACGGGCCATAGCATCTTCCAGGAACATGTGTCCGTCTACTTCGTTGCCACGAATTGCGATAAATACCGAACCCTCTTTCACCTCTCGCGAATCCTGTACAATATGATCTAACTGCAGCTCCAGTTTTTGGTTGGTAGCATCCAGTGGATTAATCAGTTCTATGAGTTCAGTTAATTTCAATTTATTGGTTGCTTGATGCTAAGGTTACAGTTTCCAGTGATCGGGCCCGGCCGCGAATGGTTACTTTCCCTCCCTGTCTCATTAGCTCATTAGCACGGGGGAATTGTGCGAATACGGTTCCTGAACCAATTCTTTCTACCTCAAAACCTCGCTCCATCAGCAGGTTGGTTGCATTTCGCATATTCATCCCACTCAATTCGGGGATGGTGGCAAAGCCCTCTCTAACGCTTGCACTATCAATTGGAATATTGGTTTCCGAAAGAATGAGAGAAATTTCTTGTCCCGGGTTAAGTTCAGTTCCAGCGGCCGGAACCTGGTCAGCAACAAAACCTCCGATTCCCTGGGTGCTGAATGCGAAACCAAGCTCTTCGAGAATATGCTTTGCATAGTTTTCCTGGAGACCTTTTATGTGTGGAACAACTAATGAATCGGAATGCAGATCATTTTGGGCGATCATTTGTTGTTGCAGATCATTATCTAATCCGGAAATCCGGAGTGCAATTTGTTTAAAGATCGGCCCGGCGGTATATCCTCCGTACCCGCTGGTTTTGGGTTCATCCAGCAGGATATAGATCACGTATTTTGGATCTTCCACCGGGAAGAAACCAGCAAAAGAACCACGATATCGATTGGTGTAGCGACCATCGACCACTTTTTTTGCAGTTCCGGTTTTACCGGCAATTCGAAGCCCGTTCACCATTGCGTAGTCCCCGGTGCCAGAATCTGAAACTACCGACTCAAAAATCGGCATCAGCTTTTCGATTGTTTTTTCTTTCGCAATTTGTCTGATCTCCAACGGTTCGTGTTCCAGCACCATGTTTCCGTTTGAATCCTCGATTCGATCCACAATGTATGGCCGCATCAGTTTTCCTTCGTTGGCGAATGCACTGTAGGCTTGCGCGATTTGAATGGGGGTGGTGAGTAGTTCATATCCATGCGACATCCAGGGCAAACTCACTAAGCTCCATTCGTAGGGTTTTGCCATCCGGCCACTTTCTTCCCCGAAAATGTCTACATAAGTCGGGGTGCCGAAGCCCATATTCCGCGCATATTGATAAAATTTGTTGTTATCGAGGCGCATCGCGATCTCAGCCGTAGCCACGTTCGACGATTTCTGGATTACCTGCTGAAAATTCATGTTCCCAAGCGGATCGTGATCACGAAGGGGCAGCCCGTGGATTATGACTTCACCATTTTCGGGTGTTTCGAAGATTTCCTCAAAATCCACTTTGTCTTGTTCCACCGCAGCAATGGCTGTTACCAACTTGAAGGTAGAACCCGGTTCAATCATGTCTGTAATAGCAAAGTT
>JAKSCW010000325.1 GCA_022360375.1 Balneolales bacterium | reverse complement strand
TCCGGGATTCTTCAAGTTTGCACCCCGACCGGTTCAGTACAGGATGTCTCTGACTTCCATTACCATACTTTTTTTTCGATCCTTCATGCAAGTCGCAGACTTGCTTTACTTCTACTCTTAAGTCAAGACGTAAGAAATCGTGGAGTAAGAGCGTATCCCGCGATACCCCCCTACTGGTCGGTGTTCTGCCAGAATCCAGATCCCTGCCCCTCTACCAGCGCAAGCGTCCGCTTGTGCTATTTAACTATTCACCCCTACTCGTAATCATTCCTGCCGATCATCGTCAATAATCAAAGATACCGGCTTTCTCCTAGATCCAGATCCCTGCCTTCGCAGGGATGACTTACGAGAAGTGCACAGGAGGACAGAAAGGCTGTCACCTTGAGCTCCCCGGTCCAGGCAGCAGGGGGACGGTTGCGCAGCGAAAGGTATCAAATGGAATGCAATATCATACGTAGTTCAGGATTTGATATCCTTCGCGGGTTATTACCAGCCTTTTAACAAACCCGGGCACTCAGGATGACAGGTCATAATCAATCATCTTGGGTGCTGGCTTTTTACTGAATCCGGATCCCTGCCTTCGCAGGGATGACTAAACCGGTGCCGGCTTAAGGATCGTAAGTGCGCATCCCAATACGCCCTTAATAACCGGGTTGAAAAACGGAGGCTTGCACCCGGGGCAATATCTCACATTTAAAATGCGATTATTTGTATTATTGCCCCCATGAACATTCTCGCCATTGAACCCTATTACAGCGGTTCACACAAAGCATTTTTAAAAGGATTGGAAAAACATTCCAGCCATAAAGTTATTCCTATAAAACTGAACTATAAGGGATGGAAATGGCGTATGCATGGCGATTCGGTAACACTTGCGGAACTTACCAGCCAGGTAGAAGAAGAAATCGATATTTTGATGACCAGCAGTATGGCAAACCTTCCGGCTTTCCTGGCACTTACAAATCCCCGCTTTGCGTTCACCCCTAAAATCATGTATATGCATGATAACCAGTTTACCCGGCCGCTTCCTGCCACTGAAAACCGGGATATGACCTACTGCTATATCAATTACCTGAGTATGCTTTCGGCAGATATGTTGCTGTTTTCATCGCAATTTCACCTGGATGACTTGTTAGAGGCTTTACCCGGTTTCCTGGATAACTATCCTGATGATAAACACTATAATACGGTAGATCAGATTCGTGCCAAAAGCGTGGTTATGCACCCGGGTCTTGATTTGAAATACTTTGACAAGGAACCCGATACCAGGTTTCAAAATGAACGCCCCCGTATTGTCTGGAACCAAAGCTGGCAGTTTGACCGGAACCCGGCCATGTTTTTCCGGGTATTAAACCGATTGAATGATATTGATCTGAAATTTGACCTGATTCTGGCAGGAGACAGCAAACATGGAAAACCGGAGGAATTTGAGCGGGCCTGGAAACGCTATGGAGACCAGATTATTCACTTCGGGTACGTAGATGACAAAAGTGTATACAGTAAACTCCTTCATTCGGGGGATATCGTGGTTTCTACAGCAAGCTATGAGTTTTTCTGTATTCCAATCCTGGAAGCCATTTACTGTGGGTGCCACCCCCTGGTACCCAATACTCTGCACTACCCGGAGCTTATACCTGAACCCCTGCATAATCCGTTGCTGCATGCCCCGGTTCTGTACGAAAATGAAGACGAGCTTTTCTACCACTTAAAAAACCTGCTTGAAGGTAAAACAAAACCCCTTCCCAAAGCGACTCTCAAAAATATCAATAAGCATCTTGACTGGAGTAGGGGTTACCGGAAATTTGATAAGCTGTTTGAGAAGATGAAAAAATAGCGTTCCCTTAAAGCTATTTCTTCATTGTTTAGAAAATGTTCGCATCCAATTGTACATGTTTTCTACGTCCACTTCATTGTAGTCGTGGCCACCATCAAAAGTAGTAATGAACAGATTTTGATGGCCGGATTCATTGAGCAATGAGATGGCAGTTTCATTTGATTCAATCAAAACAGATTCCTCTTTATCGCCCCAAACAAAATAGACAGGGATATCATTGAGGTTTTCGGCGTACTCTGATTCGAGATATTCTGAATTACTATGAAACAAAGCTCCTGAATGTATTCCTATCGCCGCCCAGATTTCTGTTGATTCCTGAGCAATTGACCAGGTTCCAAACCCTCCCATAGAGTGACCGGATAAATATTTTCGATTTTGGTCAATAGTTACCAAACTTTCAATTTCGGCAATAGCTTCCCAAACATCCGTTTTTGAAATTCCCTGATACCACTTATTTCCCCTGCCCCAGGGAGAAAGCCAATATCCATCTTCAAAAGCAGTAGTAGTGGAAGGGTCCACATTAAAAGTATAGCTCATGTAACTGATTGGTCCTTCTGCAACATCCCAAAAACCGTGCAAGTGCACATACAGTGGATATTCCTTCCCAGGATTCCAATCCTTTGGAAGTCTTAACCATGAAAAAGAAACCTTACCATCAGTGGGTGAAGTCCATGCCAAAATCATAGTCCGCTCTCTGTTTAAATAACTTTCAATGTCAGAAGGATTTGCAAGAGTATCAGTTAAGAAGGCACTATACATGTTTTCCAATATTTCCACTTCTTCGACGGAAAGTTTTCGCTCAGCATCAATAACCCGCTGAATGGAGTTAAAATGATGTGTAAATAACTCGTGATCTGCTTCTTCAGCAAGGGCAGACAGCTTTTGATTAAGTAATTGAACGTTCTCCTGATTTGGAGCCTCTTGCTCACAATTTTGAAGAAAAACACTAAACAAGATAATTGGTAAGACGCTTTTTAAAGATTTCACCATAGCCGTGATAGAATTAATTTGACGCCTATAGGGAAAAGCCGGGTTTAGGTTTCAAACTTTTTCCTGAATGTTCGCAATCAATTCAACAAGAAGATAAACTCATTCATAAAGATGAAATAATCCTGAACTCAGTGAGGGGAGCTTACCCGAAAACTAAACCTCCTCACAGAACATCAATAAGCATCTTGACTGGAGCAGGGATTACCGGAAATTTGATAAGCTATTTGAGAGGTTGGTGGGGGAAGAGTAGCGTACTTATACAGAAATTGGTTTCACGTTTATTTGTCCTCCAACTGCTTTAAGTACTTTCATTACTGTTTCGAATTGTGGTTTTGAATCTTCTGAAAGTGCTTTATAAAGACTGGTTCGGCTCATTCCCGTTTGTTCTGCAATTTTAGTCATACCAATTGACTTTGCAATATGTCCAATAGCTTCGATTAAATCATTGCTGTTTCCCTCTTCGAGAACTGTATTAAGGTATTCAGCAATCATTTCGTTGCTGTCTAAATAATCTGCTATGTCAAATTTTGTAGTTTCCATATCATTTATCCTTAATTCTATTCCAGATTTCTTTTGCTTTTTTCCAGTATGAAATCTACTAAAGGGCTGTGTTCCTGTCCCAATGCATGCGCTATTTGATAGTGGTTCAGTTCCGGATATTCATAGTATTCTATCGGAGCTTCTGACCTGTTTTCTGTATACAGGTTCTTAGATTGTTCAATAAAGAACGGGGTTTCATCAGATCCAACACTAAGTAAAACAGGACATTTTAAAGCAGATAAATCCTTATTTGAGACGCTATAAAATTCTACATCATCTTCATCCAATTGCAAAACCTTATTGAGGTAACTGTTTTTAATTGACCCTAAATCGAATATGCCACTGAGACTACAAATTGCCTGGATACTTGACCTCAAATTGTCATTCATTAAATAGGTCATTAAAGCGAGGTGTCCTCCTGCTGAATGTCCACAAAGTATTATCTCGTTTGGATTGCCATTGCAACCAGGTGCTTCTTTTTGGATCCAACGTATGGAGGCTGCGATATCGTCTAAGATCATCCCCATATCCACGGTTGGAATAAGCCGGTAGTTCACAATACAGGTACTCAGGTTGTTTTTCAAAAAGGGTTCGGCTACAAAGCTGTAACTCTTCTTATCCAGTGCACGCCAATAGCCTCCATGTATAAATAGTACCATTGGTGAACCAGGGATGGCCGATGGGAATAGGTCTAAAGTTTGTAGAGGAGCGTCTCCGTATTTTTCATCCAGGTAGCAGTGATAGCTTTTTCTTACTCTTTCGGATTCGTTTTCATTGATGTCCAAAAAATATTGGAAATCAGGATGCCGTGAGCGCAGATTCAGTTGATCATCCGGAGTCATGTTGCTATCCAAAATTGGTTATAACCATTGTTAAGGTGCCGTTTTT